>JBBJOK010000283.1:0-2015 GCA_037721545.1 Chitinophagaceae bacterium | reverse complement strand
AGGTAAGAGGTAATGCAAGAAGACGAAATGTAGACGCTGGTTTTGCCCTAAGCGACCACGCAGATTGGGCGGGATTATTAGAAAGTATTAAAGCAACACAGTCAGAAAGAGTTTTTGTAACACATGGGTTTCAGGCAGCATTTAGCCGCTATTTAAATGAAGAAGGAATAACTATAGCAGCAGAAGTAAAAACCGAATACGGTAGCGAAGATGAAGAAGCTCCAATACTGCAAGAAGTTGAAACTAAGGAAGAAATATGAATGAACCAGACCAAATAATTAATGAAGAAAGTATTGTTTCACAAATAGGTGGGCTTGCCATGTTTGCTGCATTGGTTATACAAATTAGTTCTTCAACCAAAACTAATGATAAGCTTGATGCCCTTGCAGAATATTTTACTGTTGCAGATGATAAAGATAAAGTATGGGTGATAGCAATTTTTTCAGGGAGGCGGCCAAGACGAATTGTAAACTCTAGATTATTGGCAGAGTGGTGTACAACGCTTGCAAAACTCCCCTCGTGGCTTTTTTTGGAAAGCTACAGTACAGTGGGAGACCTTGGAGAAACGATTGCACTATTATTACCGGAGCCATTGAACAAAATGGGAAATGGCAAAAGCCTCTCCTTTTTTTTAGAAAAGTTTATTGAGATAGAAAAACAGGATGAAGCCATTAGAAAAAAATTTATTTTAGAAAGTTGGGAAGAAATGAACCATGCTGAAAGATTTGTTTTTAATAAACTTATCACAGGTAGTTTTAGAATTGGTGTTTCTCAAAAAGTAATTGTAAATGCCTTGGCCAAGGTAGTTGAACACTCATCTTCAGTAATTGCACATCGCATTTGCGGAAATTGGGACCCCGTAACTACAACATTTTCAAATTTATTAAGTACAGAAGTCACCGAGGTTGACCATTCCAAACCATACCCATTTTACCTTGCTTATGCATTGGAAGATGATCCATCAACTTTAGGGGAACCATCCGATTGGCAGGCAGAATGGAAATGGGACGGTATACGGGGGCAAATAATAAAAAGAAATAACGAATTGTTTGTTTGGAGCCGGGGTGAAGAATTGATGACAGAGAAATTTCCTGAATATCATATACTAAAAGATTTATTGCCGGAAGGCATTGCCATAGATGGAGAGATAATTTCTGCTGCAGATGGTAACCCCATGCCTTTTGCAGCATTACAAACAAGAATTGGAAGAAAAAATATTTCCAAAAAGCAATTACAGGAAGCACCTATATGTTTTTTTGTTTATGATCTCATTGAATATAACAATGAAGATTGGAGAGGAAGAACGTTGGAAGAAAGAAGAAACCAGTTAGAAGAGATTCTGAAACCCATCAACAATAATTCAATACAAATTTCACCAAAAATTGATTTTTTAAATTGGGATGAACTTACACAATTGAGAAAAAAATCAAGAGAGATGAATTGTGAAGGAATAATGCTCAAAAGAAAAAACTCTGTTTATAAGGTTGGAAGAAAAAGGGGTGATTGGTGGAAGTGGAAAATTGATGCACTTACAATTGATTGTGTAATGATATATGCGCAAAAAGGAAGTGGCAGAAGAAGTAACTTATATACTGACTACACTTTTGCAGTAAAAGATGGTGATAAACTGGTGTCGTTTACTAAAGCATATTCGGGGTTAACAGATAAAGAGTTTGCACAAGTAGATAATTTTGTAAAAAGAAATTCTATTGAAAAATTTGGGCCCGTAAGAACTGTAAAGCCTGAACTTGTTTTTGAGATAGCGTTTGAAGGTATAGCTGCCAGCAATCGTCACAAAAGCGGTGTAGCATTGCGTTTTCCACGAATGAGCAGGTGGAGGAAAGATAAAAAAGCTGATGAAATAAATACCATTGACGATTTAAAGGCAATGCTGAATATGTATGGAAAATGACTTAGTCGAGACAAAAGGCTATTCTTTAATTCAGGAGTGGCTTACCTCAAATGGGAATCAACCCTTCACTTTTCAGCATGAAACGTGGCAGCAAATCATAAAC
>JBBJOK010000282.1:0-4101 GCA_037721545.1 Chitinophagaceae bacterium | reverse complement strand
CAGAAGGTTGTTGGTTGCGCATGGAAACTGCAAGCGGATCAATGATGATCAGGATGAAAGACCATAAATTTTTTGTTCCTGTTTCAATGCAGGGCAAAACTATCGTTGCAAATGGTACCGCCACATTAAAAGAAACATCGGTAGATATGCTTCGCCATTATGCAGAAGATGCCGGAAAAACTAAAGAAGAAATAGCTGCTATAAAAGATCCGAAAAAAGAAATTGTTCTCCAGGCAACAGGTATCCTGGTATTGTAATTAATAAACTATTATTAATAAGCCTGACTGTTTGAATAGTCAGGCTTTATTTTTTGGCTTAATTTCTTAGTAAATAATATGAGAACTAGATTCCCGAAAACTTTGCAAGTGGATCTTTAGAACCTATAGGTTTTTATTCTTCCTTTCTCTTTACCAGCAAATACCAATCGCTTTCCAGGGGTAAATAACCAATATCATAGCAAAAAAAATAGGTATCTCCTTTTTTATTAGTGTAGGTATGTGTACTATATTTAAACTGAAAACCTTTTTGCAGTAGTTTGTTTTTGTTTGTTTTAGCCATCCCTTCCCCGTCAGTAAAAAGGCTATCTAAAATCCTCCGGTTTTTTCCTAAAGCATTATTTATATTCCTTACCAGATTGATAGTGTTTGACTTTAATTGGTTGTTATAATTATTTCTGCAGTAATCATCGCAAAACTTTTTATCAGTGCGGCCTTTCACCGGCTTCTTACAGTTAAGGCAAAGCCTTGATATAATTTCCTCTGTCATATTGAAGAATATTAATTATTTCAGAAAGATACTATAGTATTCAGAAATATGAATCAATGTTATATTTATCCTTAATCACCTAAATTGCATAACGATTGTAGCCAAATAATTTAGTATGAATCCATTGATGGAAAGTTTGCGACGAACCAATATTGGAAAATCAATACTTTATTTCTTTGTGGGGATTTTTAGCATTTGGGGTCTTGCAATAATTAATAAATTAAAAATTTCCGGCACAGAGCATCTAAAAAAATTACCTAAAAAAAATGTGTTATTTGTAAGTAATCACCAAACCTATTTTGCCGATGTTATCACCTTCTTACACATCTTTTGTGCAGTAAAATGGGGCAAGCAAAACAGACTTGGCATTCCCTACTACCTTTTAAATCCATTTACCCGTGTATATTTTGTTGCAGCGGAAGAAACAATGCGATCCAGCTTTATAAGCCGGTTGTTTAGAATGGCGGGATGCATTACGGTAAAGCGAACATGGGTACCCGGGGCGAAAGAAGTTCGTAAAGGTTTAAATCCGGGTGATACCCGCAATATTGCTAAAACTTTAGATGATAATTGGGTAATAACATTTCCACAAGGTACTACAACACCGTTTGCGCAAGGAAGAAAAGGTGCCGCATTTTTAATAAAAAATAATAAGCCTATGGTAATTCCTGTTATTATAAACGGATTTGGAAAAGCATTTGATAAAAAAGGATTGAAATTAAAAAAGAAGGGTACTTTATTAACGGTTAGATTTAAAGAGCCCTTACAAATCAATTATGATGATAGTCTTGATGCAATTCTCCAACAGGTAATGGATTCAATTGAACAAAGCAAGAAGTTCATGCCCGATGTACAACCTCATACCCCGGTTCAAAGTTCTTAATTAAACAAAGCCTTCAGCTCCAAAGCTTCATCAGGCTTCATTTTGCCTCCCAAAATTAACCTCAGTTGCCTGCGCCTTAAGGCACTCTCATATAATTTTTTTTCTTCTTCACTTTCGGCAATAATAAATGGAACTGGTTTGGGTTTACTGTCATCATCAAGCGCTACAAAAGTGTAATATGCTTCATTGCTTTTATACTTATGTTGCCTTGTAATATCTTCCCCCCATACATTTAAATGTACCTCCATGCTGGTATTAAATGCTCTTGTAACCTTAGCTTCTATATGTACAACATTACCAAGTTTTATAGGGTTGGTAAATGAAATATTATCCACAGAGGCAGTAACAACAGAGGCATTGCAATGTTTTGAAGCTGAAAGTGCAGCTCCTATATCCATCCAATACATAAGCCTGCCGCCCATTAAATTAAAAAAAACATTGGTATCATTTGGTAATACGAGTTCCGTCATTATTATCAAACTTTCAGCAGACTTTTTACCTTCCATATTATTTTTTTGCAAAGATAGATAACACAGATAAGTAATAAGTAATCAGTAACAAGTAATTTCGTTTTCCAAATTTTTACAATGATATCTTTTGAGAATACACAATTTGCTTTTGCATATAAAACAACTAAAGAATTAAAGAGAGCAAAATTTCTGTTTTCATCAATGGGTATTGGTTGGCTCGTTAAATTAGGAACGAGGATAACGCCCTGGGCAATAAAAGCGCAACTGCCAATAAACGCACTTATTCGTAATACTATTTTTAAACAATTTGTAGGGGGAGAAACCCTCCAACAAACAGCTGGAGTCGTAGATAAACTGGCTCAATATAATGTACAGGTAATTTTGGATTATGGAGTGGAGGGAAGAGTAGGTGAAGAAAATTTTGATAATGCCGCAGATGAATTTATAAAGGTTATTCAATATGCAGCTACCCAGCTAAATATTCCTTTCATGAGTATTAAACTTACCGGCTTTGCAAGATTTGAATTATTGGAAAAACTGGATGCAGCTTCGGATGATAAAAGCGGTGTTGAAGGAATAGTGATTGAAAATATTTTAGATTATGAGGAAAAAGAAGAATGGCAGAAAGTAGTAAAACGCCTTGTAAAAATCTGCGAAGCAGCGCAAAGAAATAATGTTGGTGTTTTGGTGGATGCTGAGGAAAGCTGGATTCAGGATCCTGTTGATGCGCTTACGATGCAGATGATGGAAAGATTTAATAAGAACAAAATTGTTGTTTACAATACTATTCAGCTTTACAGGCACGATCGCCTCAATTTTTTAAAAGAAAGTTTTGAAGAGGCAAAAAGGAAAAATTTTATGTTAGGGGTTAAACTGGTTAGGGGTGCGTACATGGAGAAAGAAAGAAAAAGAGCAATATCAAATAATTACCCATCAACTATTCAGCCAAATAAAGATAAAACAGATACTGATTATAATGCAGCTGTAAAGTTTTCTATTGAGAACCTGGATAAAATATTTATGATCGTAGCGTCTCATAATGAGACAAGCAACTTATATGCTGCGCAACTTCTGCAAGAAAAAAACCTCCCTTTAAATAGTTCTCATGTTCATTTTTCACAATTGCTCGGCATGAGTGATAACATAACCTTTAATCTTGCAAAAGCAGGTTGTTCAGTAAGTAAATATTTGCCCTTCGGGCCATTAAAAGAAGTTATTCCTTATTTAATGAGAAGAGCACAGGAAAACTCATCCGTAAGCGGCCAAACAGGTAGGGAATTACAGCTAATTAAAAAAGAGTTAATGAGAAGAGCAAAGAAATAATCGTTATTTAATCTTTAATATTGCATTTTCAACCAACGCAAATACTGTATCTCCTTGCTTAGGCTTAATTTTGTAAATGCCTGTAAAGCGGCTAAATGCAGGAAGAATTGCAAACTCTTTTGTAAAATAAAAGCAGGGAAAATATAAATCCTGCCTTCCAATGCCACTCATATGTATACCGGGATGAACATGCCCTGAAAAAGTAAAATTTGCGTTTGTATCTTCTTCATTACAGGTTTCATTGATATCATGTGTAAAACAAAAATTGTTGACTGATAATTTTTGTTGGGTTACTTCTATATCCGCCTGCTGGTAAAATTTCTTGTTGAGAATATCATGATTCCCCCTGATAAGCCGCATTTGAAGATGAGACATATCATTTCTCCATTTCATAAACATTTCCATTTCTTTATTTAAATGGCTGTGAAAAAGGTCTCCAACAATTAATAATTGCACAGGCTTAAAAAATTGTATCAGGGAAAATAATCTTTGCAGGTCTTCTTTAAAAATACTTTGGGGAACGCCTATACCTGATTTTCTAAAATGCCCTGTTTTTCCCAGGTGAAGGTCGGATAATATTAAAGCTTTTTCATCTTCCCAAAAAATGCAACGCTCTGGTGAGAGCCACAGCGTTTGTTTGCAGATAATAAACTTATAAGG
>JBBJOK010000281.1:0-4127 GCA_037721545.1 Chitinophagaceae bacterium | reverse complement strand
TTTAAAGGAAATGGCCGATGCAGTACACAGTTTAGCGGTAACTGTTTAAGAGTAAATTCAACACTTATATTTATTGGTTCTGCACAGGAGTTGATGCTAAGAACAAAGTATCAGGATCAAAATTTATCATTTCAGCCCATACAACTATGCTTAACAAAACTCTTGCCTTTTTGCAATAAGTCTCATCTGGGGAAGGTGAATAAACAGGATAGTTTAAGTAAGGCAATAAATTAAACCTTTTTTTCGTTGTTTGTAAAAGTTAGAATTAGCTTATAAGTGCTTCGGTATTCCAGATTTTTTACTCGGGATTCATAATAGTTATTTTAATGGATCAATCATAAAAACTTTGTTGCCTGTAATAGCAAAGCCGGTTGGCAAGAAGTTGGAACGCACAGGAAGGGCGAAATCAAATTTGAAATGACATTCACAAACTGGCAGAATATTAAGCGTGACAACCAGCGAAAACAGTAACCTGATCCTGCAAAAGCCTCAATCTTTTTCCCCGCTATTATAATTCTCAAAACACTTTTAAAGTAATTTCCTCTGCTATCCGTCTTCAGACTACATCAAGCATTTTTTTTCACATACCCACATGGCAGACAAACCAAGGCAAAATATTGTACACGCTGTTAAAGAGTACGGGAATCGCCTGTATGGGTTTATCCGTGGAAAGGTAAATACAGATGAAGATGCCGAGGATATTTTACAGGATGTTTGGTACCAACTTAGTAATGCAGTTAATGCTGATGAGATTGAACAAATGAGCGGCTGGCTTTTTACTGTAGCAAGAAATAAAATAACCGACAAATACAGGAAACAAACCACTTATTCTTTGGAAGAACAGGGCTATGAAGATGGCGAGTTCAATTTAGGCGAAATTTTATTGATTGAAGACAGTAACCCCGAAACAGAATATTTAAAAGAATTATTTTGGAAGGAATTATTTATTGCTTTAGATGAGTTGCCTGAAAATCAAAAACAGGTTTTTGTTTGTAATGAATTAGAGGATATGACCTTGCAGCAAATTGCTGATAAAACGGGAGAAAATTTAAAAACGATTATTTCCCGAAAAGGTTATGCAGTAAAGCATTTGCGAAAAAGACTGGAAACTATATACAACGAAATTTTAAACTACTGAAAATATGTTCCCCAACCGCAATAATACAAACAGGCGTAAAAGAAGGTTCTTCTTTCTCTTTTTTATTCCTTTTTTATTTCTTGTTTTTACTTCTATCGTAATGCTTCTTTGGAATGCTATATTACCGGCCGTATTACATATAAATACCCTTACCTTCTGGCAGGCAGCAGGACTGCTTGTATTATGCAGGATACTGTTTGGCGGTTTCAAATTTTGGTCCGGCTCTCCTCGTCGGTTTGGCGGGCCACCTGCACATTTAAAAGATAAGTGGATGAACATGACTGATGAAGAAAAGGCGAAATTCAGAGAAGAGTGGAAGAAACGCTGCGAACAGCGAAAACAATAAAGATTGCTCTCTCAATCCAATAACCGCAGTTTACTCTCACTAAAAGTGTTTGCAATATGACTTCAACAGAATTACTGTCACTTCGGTTAAAGATATAAAGCTAAATTGAAAAACTACAGTTCAACTGCGTTCCGTCGCCGCCATATTGCAAACACTAATTACGTTAGCAGTAGTTTTATTTCATCAATGCTTTCAGTTTCAAGGAAGCTTCGTTTTTGGGTTTTACTTCCAACGCCTTATCTACAAATATTTTTGCTTCTTTTTTATTTTTCAATTCCCAATAACCCGTTGCGATTTTTGAATAAACTTCATCTTTTGGCTTACTCCAAAAACCTGATACCAGGTGCTTATCATTCAGCATTGATTTCAATATTTCAATTCCTTTCTTAATGTCAATCTTTTTGTCAATGTAATAATATCCAATAGTATAAAGCAAGCCCTCATCCTTCTCTTTTGTTTTTTCATAACCTTCTTGCAACGTTTTCAATGCCTCCCCTGTTTTACCATCCAAATCATAAGCTTTATAAAGTTGAAAATAGACAGTAAGATTATCCATTGCTGTAATTCCTGTTTCTTGTTTCTTCAATAAAGCCATTTGATAAGCTTTTTTTGCGTTTTGATAAAACTTTTTCGTTCTTAAAACATATCCTAAATTAACAAAGTCAATATCCATAGATTCTTTTGTAGAATATACAATATCAAGGAAGCTGTTTATTTCGTTAATGCCTTCTTTCTCAGTATCAGATGATTGAAAAATTTGCATGACAAAGCTGTGGTAATTAACATTACCAAATTTTTCCTTTTTTTCTTTCAGACGGGAAGTGTAATAAGAAATTAAAGACTCGTTTGGCAATTTTTGTCTTATAGTATTATAATCTTCAAAAGCAAATAGTAAAGCATCAGGTAAAGCGTATAGAATGCTATATGAGTGAGAGGCATTAGGAAAATTTTCTTTTTTAATTTTTAAATAAGGAGAAGTCTTTAATGAATCGTACAATTGATTTGCAAATTTTATTCTTTCTTTTACATCATTTGCAATTGCAATATAATAAGATAATGAGTCTTTTATTTTTGCTGTGTACGATGAAAAATCAGGTGTATAATTGATTGGATATTCAGTTGAGAAAATCAAATATGAGCTAAAAAGGGAGGGGTCATTACGCAATATATAATTAATGTAATCGGCACCTTGAGAAAGACCGGCAGCTATTCTATAATTCGTTGTATTATATTCTTTCGAAACGTAGCTAATAAGCTCATTTTTGACAAAGGCGTAATATTTCTCTCCCTTATCTGTAAGATTAGGGCTTTTATAATCCTCATTACCACCTTCAATTTTGGCGAAAACCACAATTGAATTAGGAACATCCCACATGTTGCTTGCAGTAGCTGCTATGTAATTAGAATGGTCATAGATAAATTCATAAATAGTTGGATATCGTTCTGACTTTGAATAATTCTTAGGTAACCATATTTTGATTGGAATGCTATCATTGACATGAGTAGAGAAGATTTTTTTTGTTACTATGCTTTGACAGTATAAAAGTGCCGGAAACAAAAGCATTACGGATAAAACAATAAATTGTTTTTTCATTTTTTCAAACATTTAATTAAGGGTAAAGGAAAACAATAATGCAAAGCCAGAATTGTATTTTTCGGACAGGTTTTTACCTCTTAATAAATTTGAAAATTAATTTATCATCTGCAAGTTTTTCTATAGACTTAAAAAATGCTTTTGGATTTTGTCCGGTTAAATGTTTATAAATTTTATTAAAATAGGATTGATCATAAAAATTGCTCTCATAACCGATTTTAGTAAGCGTGTTGAATCTACTTTTGAACAATTTATTCTTTAAAGAATGGCGGAAACGAGCAATTTTTCTAAACGCAACCGGAGAAATACCAAGATGCTTATTAAATACTCTATCTAATGTTCGGCTACTTAATGAAAAAGTTCTTGCAACGTCTTCAATAGAAATTTCTCTATCAAAATCGTTAAGCATAATCAATATTTCGCTTAAAAAAGAATTTTGGCTAAATGGGTGATACAATGATAGCAGGTAGTTTTCAAGAATTAATATCCGCTTATTATTGTCCTGCTCACTAAAAAATTGGTTCAAAAATAATGCACTATTATTGCTTTTATCAATCCACTGAGTAAAAATCTGTGTTGGATTTTGAGCAATTTCATTAAAAGGAACATTAATAAAATGATTTAACCCAAATGGTTTAAAAATAATGGTTATTTTATCAATTTTTCCCTTTTGTTGCACATGTAATGGCAGCTTGTATCTTCCGTTTAAAATCATAAGATAATTTTCGTATCTCACTCCATTGACTTTAACCTGTTGGCCGCTTATTGTACAGGTAATATTCTTGTGAATATTTAATGGCAGTACAGTATTTGGGAAGGCGTAGTACTCCGTATTAAGATCATCTGAACTTGTCTTTTGAAAATAATAATATTCGATTACCTCTTTAAGAATAGGATGTATGGGATAAAAAGTATCAATATCCATAATTTACCAAATTACCGCTAACACTGCGGTTTAGTGCAAAAATATTTATAAGCTTTTAAAGTAATTTTCTTTCTGCAGCGTCTTCCTCTGTATAACAATCTATTTTCATCACTTTTAAAAATCT
>JBBJOK010000280.1:0-4156 GCA_037721545.1 Chitinophagaceae bacterium | reverse complement strand
AGTAGCTTACATATTTTGGGGAGTTGCTTCCTTTAAAATATTCGTTCCTTAATTCGTATCCCCCGGCATTATTTTTAAAGCCTATGGCTTTGTATTCTTTTTCTGCAATTGTAAAATTTATTTCATGGCAATATTTATCTGCAATATTTTTTTCTATTTTTCTTTTGAATAAATAGCTGCAAAGATTTGGGTCTGTGATCGGCTGCTTTGCTGCTATTATTTTGATAGCCGTTTCTCCTGCTAATTGAAGTTTTCTTTCTCTGTTTTGGTACAGGTGAACCGGCGGTCTTTCTGCAATATTTATTACAAATTTTTGCGGGTGAAAAAGAGAAATTTTTTGCAGTGCTTCGCTAATATTACAGCGATACAATTCTTTTGCAAAATCAACAAGATTTCCTCCTTTTCCAAGCCCGTAATCGTACCAAACATTTTTAGTTTTATTTATTTTGAATGAGGCTTCTTTTTCATCTCTGAATGGAGATAGATACCAGTGAACTTCTCTTCTTATTTTCCTTGGATTAAAACCTAATGTATAGAGATAATCTACAAGATCAATTTGATTGGCTTGTTCGCAATTCATAACACAAAATTTAAGAATGATTAATTTTCTTTTGTGTAATGGCTGAATCGTGACCATTGATCACCGTTTCAATATCTGTACGGGAAAAATATCTCCTGGATTTGATCTTAAAACTTTTCAGTTTTTTTTGCTTAATCCATTCATATAATGTCGGCCGTGACACCTGAAAGATTTTGCATACATCCGTTGCTTTTAATAAAGCCTTTTCGGGTAAGTGCGGATTTGTTTGCAGCGATGTTTTCTGGCTTAATCTTTCAGCGACTACTTCATCAATAGTAGTTCTGATTTGCTTCCAGAACTCAGTAGGAGCTATTGGAAATAACATGGGAGTTTCTTGCATACTTCTTCATTTTTCATTTTCACTTTGAAACTTTTGCAAAGTAAAGTTAACGAAATCTATGTATGAAAAACAAGATGTTCGAATATAGAACAGGCTCAACTAAACTCTTATTAACTAAGAGTTTCACGAGTTTTTGATAAATGAAGTAAGGTGAAGTAAAGTGAGATAAAGTGAGAATGATAATAAAGTATTTTACTTTACTTTCGGTAAGAAACATTAACAGAGCTTGATTAATAAATTTATGTAGGATTGCTCTAACATTTAGATGA
Organism: Chitinophagaceae bacterium; assembly: GCA_037721545.1. Taxonomy (GTDB): domain Bacteria; phylum Bacteroidota; class Bacteroidia; order Chitinophagales; family Chitinophagaceae; genus Ginsengibacter. The sequence goes on along the minus strand of JBBJOK010000280.1, from coordinate 2,967 downwards.
TATAGAAATCTTTTTCCACTAATCAATTCCTTCTTTTGAAAGTTCATTTTCCAAATCGCTTACATCGGGTAATGAAGATTTAAGTTCATCAGGAATAGCTTTGCTTATTTGATAATCTGAAATACCCAAAGGCTGATTATAACCCTTAAGAGCATATTCTGCCAAAACTTCATTTTTGCCTTTGCAAAGTAGTAGTCCAATTGTATCCTGATCATGAATGCCTTTCATTTTATCATTTACTATGTTTACATAAAAGTTAAGCTGTCCAGCATCACCGGGTTCAAAAGGCCTTGCCTTAAGTTCTACTACTACATATGCATGCAGGCGGGTGTGATAAAATAACAAGTCCACATAAAAATCTGTACTGCCAATTTCAAAATGAATTTGTCTGCCTAAAAATGCAAAGCCTTGACCAAGTTCTAATAAAAATTTTGTGATGTGAGTTGCCAGTTGTTCTTCTATATTTCTTTCGTCGGCATTTTCTTTTGCCTGCACAAAATCAAATATATAAGGGTCTTTAAAAAGGTAATTGGCAAAATCAGTTTGCGTAGCAGGGAGGGTACGTTGGAAGTTGTTTATTTTCTTTGCTTTCACTTGTCTTTCAAACAAGCCGCTTTCTATTTGCATAGCAAGTATATTGCGGCTGATTCCATGTTCTATCGAATGAAACATGTACCAAAGACGCTGCCCCATCTTTTGTACTTTGTCTTTCAAAATAATATGATGAGACCAACTTAAACGGGCAATAATTGATTCCAAAAAAACTTCCTCCGGCATTTGCGCAACAACTTGTTGCGTTATTTCATTTTGTCCATCTAAGGTGAGCAATTTCGCAACAGCTTGTTGCGAAATTGATTTCATTCCTTTGAGCTCTTTTTCAACATAAATAAATCGCTCCAAAATTGAAACAGGATAAGCTTCAGCAAATTGCTTCATATACAAAAGGTTTCTTGGCGAAAACCCTTTGAGCGACGAGAATTCCTTTTTTAGATCAACTGATAACCTATTAATAATTTTAGCGCCCCAACCTTCTGCCTCCTGATTTTGAAGAATGTACCGGCCCATTTGCCAATAAAGCAAAAGCATTTGTGAATTAGCAGCCATTAAAGACTTTAGCTGTGCATCCCGTACCTTATTTTTTATTTCAACTAAGAATTCCTTGTAATTTGTATATGCCATACTGTTTATAAATGTTTCATCAAGACAGTTTAATTATTTGCCATTCAATGAATAAACTTTTACAAACCAAAATTAGTTTAAGCTAATTATTAAAACAATACATAGCTAAATAATGATACTGTTTATAATTTTATCCCATTTTGTGTAACCTTCCGTAGGGTGAAGTAGTAAATAAACTTTCTTTTTGGTAGCTAAATACATTCAGTATGTCAATAGTTATTTACCAAATATAAAATATATCCTTACATGTTATGGGGGGGGTAAATAATATTATTATATGGAATGCAAGGAAAAATTATGCATAGAATCAGGAAAGAAACTTTAGAGTTACACTAAACTGCTACTAATTTTAATTCTCTTTTTTCCCATAAGATGTTCATTTTTTCTGCATGTTCTCTAGAAGTAACCTTTATATATTTGAGAAATGCTTTTTCAGTTTTATGCCCCGTTACAGCCATTATCGTAATTGATGGGGTACCATTTAAATATTCATTTGTTGCAAATGAACGCCTTGCTGTATGACTTGATATCATCTCCCATTTTCTCAAATTCAAGGTAACTTTTTTCCCTGCTTTGGTTATTACTTTAGGCACCACTTCTAAAAAAGCGGGAATGGTTTTGCAAATATCTTTTAGATAAATATTAAATTTTTGATTTGAAACAATGGCAGGTAGGCCATCATGTTTTTTTATAATTTTTTTGATAACATTATGAACAGGGATAATAACATCCTCACCGGTTTTAGTCTGTTGTATAGTAATATACCCATCAGCAATATTTTGTTGAGCCAGCTTTGAAAAATCCGAAAACCGAAGACCGGTATAGCAGCCTATTAAAAACAAATCCCGAACATTTTCCAGCGTTCTTTTATCAGACAAGTCTAACGAATGTATTAAGTTTAGCTCTGTAAGAGATAAATAAATATTGTCGGCTTCCTCTGCAGGTTTGGTAAAATACTTTCCTTTAAACGCAGTGTTTTTATGATAGCCCAATTCCAAAGAAGCTGCCATTACTGCTTTTAGTTTTTTGATATTGTCACCTACAGTATTTAACGAAAATCCTTTCTTGTTCAAATGCGCTACGAAATCTTTATAAAACTCTAATGTTATGTCTTCAAACTCCAGATGACTTTTATACTCTTTTAAAATCCTTAAAGCCCTCTTATAATATTTGGCTGCTTCGGGCTTTATAACTTTGCCTTTAGAATTTAACCTGCATCCGGAAGTTGTACTATTAATAAATTCCTCATAAAAGTCATAGAAGGAAAACCGTTTCTTTTCATTTAAAATTTCTGTTTTAATGAAATTTTCAAGTAAGGGTTTGGAAGGTATGATTCCATCCTTATTAAAACAATTCAAATACTGTTTATTAATTTTTGAAACAATGGAATCGAGTTTGTAATTAAATTCCATTGCCTCAGAAAATGCAGGAGTATGTCTTGCACGGCAAGTTTTCAAATTCCAATATTTGGGATTGATACTTTCATTAATACAAAAACGAATCCTGTTCTTATTGTAACTAACCGAACAAATTAACCCTGTAGCAATTTTATTTTGTTTTCTTAAAAGGTAAAATTTGATCTTCATAAAAGCTATTCATTTATTAGACAAAATTAAATAAATTAATCGATATTGATTGACACTGTGATTGACACTATTTTTAAAAACAAATTTACACAACTTATTTTTTCAAGTCATGAAATACAGTACCAGTATGGGTTTAAGAGAAAAGATATGTAAAATGAATGAAAGTTATGTCAAGTAAAAAGTTGTCCTCGTGGGACAACAC
>JBBJOK010000279.1:0-4195 GCA_037721545.1 Chitinophagaceae bacterium | reverse complement strand
GAGCTATAATTAATAAAGAAAAAGAAACACAGGTTTGGATAAGCGATCTTACAGGGATCATCCCTTCCATCACCGGAAAAATTGAGTTGGTCTATGAAGGTGAACAGGAAGGCCCGTACCAGGTAGCGTTTAATTTAATGGAAAAGGCGATACGAACGCAATTTGCAAAATATTTTCCGAACCCTGAAACCTTTAAAAGGAAAAAAGCAGCAACAGCAGTTGTAGATGAAAACCCTTATCGTGCTATTACACGCTGGTTTGATTCAGGTAATCATTTAAATGTTTTTTTTGAAAGCAAAGATGATGACAAAGTACAGCTACTTTATAAAGTAGATGGTTTATATGGGCTTGTAAAAAAATATTTCCCTAATGCGAATGCAAAAGAAAATGCCTTGCTGATGGAATTTGTGCTACATGGATTAGCAACACATTCACTTATCAGTAAAAAAATAGTAGAAGGTAAAATAGAATTTAAGGACTTAATGGGTAGCATGCTCAACCTGAGTGAACAATCATTTAGTGAAGAGGAACTGGATGATGAAGATTTTAAATAAGCTCAAGTAAGTTTTAGCATGACTAATAAATATAAGCTTCTAATAATTTTATTAAGTATTATTTTCTCACCGTGTGCAAAATGCCCGTGTATAGATCTGGATATTGCTCCGAATTTTATAGGTTTTGAAGTTTCGGAAGTGGATACAGTTATTATCAGAAAATATGCTAAAGACAATAATTTCAATAATTTAATAGATACAGCATTCTTTGATGAAAAAACTTCATTTACAATTCAAAAAAACAGTGATACTATCAGTTTCCCGTTCCGAAGCGGAAAATTTTCTATAAACAAAAATTATGATTGGGTTTTATTTCTGCCATCAATAAACAGAAATTTTAAAATAAGTAATATTATCAGCCCCCAGGTTTCATTGCCCTGTCACAATAAACTGCAATGTATAAATCCAATACATTCATTAAGTATTGATGGGACTATTTAGTTGTTCCTTAAAAACAAATATAATCCACAACTGTTAAGGATTTGAGGATAAAATATGTTGTTTTTATTTGCAGGTTTCCGGAGTTTTGCGTCATAAATCCTGCAAACTAAAATTTATGCTTCCTGCAAAAAAAGATGAAAGCCAGCTTGGTTTTTACAGCACATTTGAAGAGCAACTCAGCCGAAAGCACCCGCTTTTTATTTTAGCAAACACCATTGATTGGAATAAATTTGAGGATGCTTTCAGCAAACATTATTGTGATAACAACGGACGTCCTGCAAAGCCGATTCGCATGATGGTGTCGCTGCTTATCTTAAAGCATCTTCGTAATCTTTCTGATGAAAGCGTAGTGGAACAATGGGGAGAAAATTCCTACTATCAATATTTCAGCGGTGAAAAAAAGTTTGCCTGCGGCGCACCCTGTGAGGCAAGCGAGCTTGTTCATTTCCGGCACAGGATCGGGCCTGAGGGTATGGAACTGATCTTTCAGGAAAGCATCCGCATCAATGGGCGTGATGGCAGGGAAGATAAAGTGATTGTTGATACTACTGTTCAGGAAAAAAACATCACTTTCCCCACTGATGCAAAACTGCACAGAAAGATAATAAAAAAGTGCAGCGCTATTGCCGAAGACGAAAATATTGATGTTCGCCAAAGCTATACACGGGTGATCAAAAAGCTCGGCATCGATCAGCGTTTCCGCAATCATCCCAAAAATAAAGGGAAGGCAAGGAAGGCGGATAAAAAAATAAAGACGATTGCAGGAAGGCTCGTCCGTGAGTTGGAACGCAGTCTGCCTGCGGGTTCACGTCATCATAATAATCTTGAACTTTTCAAAAAGGTATTGCTGCAAAAGAGAAGCGACTCCAAAAAAATATATTCCTTACATGAACCCGATGTATCCTGTATCAGCAAAGGCAAAGAACATAAAAGATATGAGTTTGGAAATAAAGTTTCGGTTACCGTTACCCAAAACACGGGGGTGATAACAGGCGCATTAAGTTTTACCGGTAATCCTTACGACGGGCACACACTACCCGCAGTGCTTGCACAGCATGAAAAACTTACCGGCATCCGGGCAAAAGAAGCAACCACCGACAGAGGTTATCGGGGAAAGAAAGAAATCAACGGAACAAAAATAAATATCCCGCAAAAGTTTAATCAAAAGTTACTGACAGCTTATGAGCAAAAGAAATTAAAAAGGCAATTTAAAAGAGGGGCATCTGTAGAACCTAAAATCGGGCATCTTAAATCAGATCACCGCTTGGGCAGGAACTTTTACAAAGGCATTACAGGCGACAGTATCAATATTCTTCTTGCAGCTGCGGCAATGAATTTTAAAAGAATGATGAACATATGGAAAGGCTCATTTTTTTGGCTCCACAAAACAATTGTTTTAAACGTCTTTTCCTTCCTAATTTCACGGATCTTCGCAGTCAAAAAATTAAAAATGACTTTTTAAGGCTGAACTATTTATAAACCTAGCGATCTCACTTTTTATGTAAAAAAATAAAAAGTATTATGCTAATAACTATTTAATAAGCAGCCCGGCTTTTAAGCCACCACTGAACCCCAGATTCGCTCCTGCACCTGTTTTTTGAATAACAAAATGATTATATATATCAGATGAATAATACCCATTATTAAAATCTTTTTTTACATTATCAAATGCATATCCAATTCCATAATATATATCAATCAGAAATTTTTCTCCAAAAACCCACTGTTGTCCAAAGTTTAATAATAACCCCCCAAAAACATTATTTCGTTTTTCAATTATAAGGAATATTGTTTTTATTATTTAAAACATGATCACTATAAAAACCAAGCAAAACAGTTGGTTTCACATAGATTCCCTGCATTATATGAGTCATTCTGGAACCCTTATTAAAAAAAGTTGGCAACTTATTGAACTTATAACCTGCTTCAGTAAATGCACCAAAGGCGCTTCTTTTATATGGCTGATACTGCCCGTTGAAATAAAACCGGTCAACCTGTCTATTTTTTCCAGCTCCAATAATACCCAACCCTAATTCATAACTTTTTAAAGGAGAGATTGATTTTTCAAACGAAATTTGCGAATAGCCTAATAATGGGGCAAGAAAATTAATTTTTACAGCCTTGCTTAATTGCCCTTGATAGTTCTCCGGATCTTTAAAACTGAGTTTATATTTTTCAACCCTACCATCTGCAAATTCAATTCTGTTTAATGCTAATTTGTCTACAACATATACAGGACCTTCTTGATTATCAAATAATTTGTACTTAATCTCATCAGTGCCAATTTCAATTACTTTGGCAATAATTACACTACCCTTAAGTTTATAAATTTTATCTGTGCAAAAAGTTGTGTGGTAATTAGAATAATCGTAATGAGAAGAAGTAGCTTTTTCATGATTGATTTTTTAATTGACAACAATAATAAGGAAATGCGCTGCATAATATCAATCAAATAATATTTACCTCACTTTCCAATTCTATGTCAAATTTTTCCTTAACACTTTTCTTTATTTCCTTACTAAGATTATAGATCTGATTACCGAGGGCATTACCATAATTCACTAACACCAATGCCTGCTTGTCATGGCATCCTGCATCACCCCTTCTAAAACCTTTCCAGCTAGTGCCTTTTTCTGGACCGCATTGCTCAATAAGCCAGGCCGCCGCTAATTTTACATTCCCATTTTCCAATTTATATCCCACTGCATTTTCAAATTTAGAAATTAGAATTTGAAAATTAGAATTTGATATTTCAGGGTTTTTAAAAAAACTTCCTGCATTACCTATTACATTTGGATCTGGTAATTTACTACTGCGAATATTAATCACTGCTTGTGAAATGGCTTGAATAGTAAGTTCTTCCACTTTCTTTTTTTCTAACTCCTCTTTTATGGCTCCGTATGAAATATTGAATTGAGAGATTTTATTAAGACGAAAGGTTACACTGGTTATAGCAAATTGATCTTTATACTTTTTTTTGAAAACACTATCTCTATACCCAAATTCGCAATCATTCAAATCAAAATTTACTAAATTTCGTTCCCTTACATGAAAGGCTTCCAGAGAATGAAAAACATCCTTAATCTCTACACCGTAAGCTCCAATATTTTGCATAGGGCAAGCACCAATATTACCCGGAATCAGTGAAAGGTTTTCTACGCCTGAAAAATTATTTTGTAAACAGTATAATACAAACTGAT
>JBBJOK010000278.1:0-4198 GCA_037721545.1 Chitinophagaceae bacterium | reverse complement strand
AAGCACGGAAAAAAATATTAAATTGTGAAGAAGCATCTTTTTAGTGTTGATAAAATAAAAATAATGTGGATATGGCACTGAACGTAAATGGGATAACATAGGGATAAAGTCTTTAAATTTTAAAGTATTCTCATCTATCTTAGCCGCCCTGTATCATTTTTTATGAAGTGAAACAGTTTATAAACCCTAACAACTGCTATATATAATATGGATCTTACCAATCTAAATAAAGATAGAAAAACGCGTCGCAAAAGCGGTTCTTTGGATCTCGGAACTATGATGTATGGCAAAGTGCCGCCACAAGCAAAAGATCTTGAAGAGGCAGTACTTGGAGCAATTATGCTCGAAAAAAGCGCTTTTGATACTGTTACAGAAATTTTAAAACCTCAATGTTTTTATGTAGAAGCCAATCAACGTATTTATAGCAGTATGCAAGGTTTGCAACTTAAAAATCTCCCAATCGATTTATTAACTGTTGTTGAGGAATTAAAAGTACGTGAGGAACTGGATTTAGTAGGTGGCCCTTATTATGTATCCAAACTTACCAATGCGGTTGTTTCATCTGCTAATATTGAGGCGCATTCCAGAATTATCCTTCAAAAATTTATTCAAAGAGAGCTTATCAGGATTAGTGGGGAAATAATTGGTGATGCTTATGAAGATAGCACAGATGTATTTGACCTATTAGATGAATCAGAAGCTAAATTATTTGAAATTACCAATAATCATCTACGAAGAGATTACGCAAGCATAGAATCTGTTCTTGTAAAAACTATTGAACGCATTGAGGATCTTCGTAACCGCCAGGATGAAATAAGCGGGGTACCTACAGGATTTTCGATATTAGACAGGCTAACATATGGTTGGCAACCCGCTGATTTAATTATTCTTGCTGCTCGTCCATCAGTTGGTAAAACCGCATTTGCACTTAACCTTGCACGCAATGCTGCATTGCACCCAACAAAACCTACAGCTGTTGGTTTTTTCTCTTTAGAAATGAGTGCAGGCCAACTAGTACAAAGAATTTTAAGCGCTGAGAGTGAAATTTGGCTTGAAAAAATTTCAAGAGGACGTTTGGAAGAACATGAAATGAAACAGCTCTACAAAAAAGGTATTGAGCCGTTAGCATCCGCACCAATACACATAGATGATACAGCAGCACTTAATATTTTTGAGCTTAGGGCAAAATGCCGTCGATTAAAAAATAAACATAATGTTGGATTGATAATTATCGATTATTTACAATTAATGAGTGGTACTGGTGAAAATAGAAACAGCAATCGTGAACAGGAGATCAGCAGAATATCCAGAGACTTGAAAGGTTTGGCAAAGGAATTAAATATTCCAATAGTTGCATTAAGTCAGTTAAGCCGTGAGGTTGAAAAACGGGGTGCAAAAGATGGTCAAAAAATGCCGCAACTAAGTGATTTGAGAGAATCGGGAGCAATTGAACAGGATGCTGATATGGTAATGTTTTTATACAGGCCAGAATATTATGACATTACATCTAATGAAATGGGTGAAAGCAATAAAGGGGAAACAATATTACGTATCGCAAAACATAGGAACGGCCAATTGGATACCATCAAATTAAGAGCATTATTACATATTCAAAAATTTATAGAAGAAGACACAACTGAAGCCAGCAGTCATCTTCCGGCCGGTGGAAACTGGAAACCGGTTAGTGATATAAATGGTGATGGTGCAAAACTTTACATTCAAAAAGGTAGTAAAATGAATGATGGTGAATTTGATGATGAAACACCGTTTTAAAAGCCTTTTTATCTCTTGTCAGGGAAAACAGAATGTTGAAATCTAAATTTAATGCCTTTACCCATATTTTATCAGAAAGAGATACTACTCCAAGATTTCTTCACATTAAATGAAGAAACATCAAAGCACATTATTCAGGTTTTAAGAATGAAGCATGGTGAGCAGCTTCAACTTACAAATGGCGAGGGAAAGCTTGTTACAGTAGAGGTAGTTTCTAAAAATAAAAAAGCTACTGAAGTTAAAGTAATCGCAACATCATACATCCCACATCGCACATCCAATATTACCATTGCAATATCTCTTATAAAAAATAATAATCGTTTTGAATGGTTTCTCGAAAAAGCAACCGAGATCGGCGTTTCAGCAATTATTCCCCTCTATTGCCAGAGAACAGAAAAACAAAATTTCAGACAGGATAGGATGCAGAACCTTTTAGTTAGTGCTATGATACAAAGCCAACAGGCATGGTTACCTATTTTACATCAACCAACAAAATTTATTGAGGTTATAAAAAGCTCAGGGCATAACAATAAATTTATTGCTCATTGCATCCAGGAAGATAAAGAAAAATTACAGATGTTATCACCCGATGAAACATCAATCATCTTGATTGGCCCTGAGGGTGATTTTACTTTTGATGAAATTGAAGTTGCAAAGCGATATAATTACAAACCTGTTACGTTAGGCAATACCAGATTAAGAACAGAAACGGCCGCAGTGGTAGCCGCAGTTTTACTGAATCAATTGTAAATTAATGCGCTGAATCAGGATCTTGTGGTTCACTATTTTTATAATACGGCTCATGTAATTCAACAGGGTGAGCCCTTTTCTTATTCCTTTTTAGCATAAACATATTTAGCATTTCCACAATGAAAGAAAAAGCCATACCAAAGTAAATGTAATTTTTAAGATCCAATTGGTGTGCTGCTTCAGAGTTCCAACCTTCCATAACAAGGCTCAATCCAATCATCACCAAAAAGGAAAGGGCTAACATTTTTAAGGTAGGATGCTTATGAATGAAAGATGATATTTTAGCACTGAATAAAAACATCACTGTCATTGCTATAACAACTGCTGCAATCATAATTTCCACATATTTGGCGGTACCACCTGCTGTGATAATACTATCAAAAGAAAATACAGCGTCGATCAGCATTATCTGTCCTATTGCATTTGCTAAAGAAATTCCTTTTTGTTTGCTTGCATCCAGGTTAGGATCTTCTCCTTCAAGCTTGCCGTGTATTTCCTTTACTGATTTATATATCAAAAACAAACCTCCTAAGATCATAACGATACTCGCAAGGTCAAAACCTTTTCCGAACAAAGTAAATATTGATTTACCTTTTTGAGAAAGAAGCCATCCTAAGCCTAATAACAATACACTACGTGAAAGAATACCTGTTATCATCCAGATCAGTCTAGCTTTCGCTTTATCTTTTGCATTAGTAAGCCTGTTCATTATAATGCTTACAAAAATTACATTATCAATACCCAAAACAACTTCCAATACAACAAGGATTAAAAAGCTGATAATGCTTTCACTCGTAAATAAATGTTCCATTAATTAAAATTATTTATAAATATAAGAAAGGCTTTTGCAAATATTCTTTATAATAGCAGGGCCTTCATAAATAAAACCTGTCCAAACCTGTACTAGAGAAGCCCCTGCCGTTATTTTTTTAATAGCATCTTCACCTGCAAATATTCCGCCACTTGCAATAACTGGAATATAATTATTAGTTTTTTTGCAGATATGTTCTACCATTTTGGTGGATGTTTCTTGTAAAGGTTCTCCACTTAATCCACCAGCACCTATACTGTGTAATTTGTGATTTAAAGTTTTTAGTTGGTTTCTGTTAATGGTAGTATTTGCAATAACTAAACCATCTAAATTAATTTCGTTTGAAAGTTTAATTATGTCATCAATTTCTTCTTCAATCAAATCAGGAGAAATTTTTAATAAAATTGGCTTAGGATTTTTTTTGCTTCTATTTAAGCTTTGCAAATGCGTTAATATTAATCTCAAAGAATCTTTTTGTTGAAGTTCTCTTAAACCTGGGGTATTTGGAGAACTTACATTCACTACAAAATAATCAACCCAATCAAATAATTCCATAAAACAAATCTCGTAATCCTTCCATGCCTCATCATTTGGAGTTTGCTTGTTTTTACCAATGTTGCCGCCAATGATTAGTTTGTAGTTTGTAGTTTGTAATTTGTACAAAGGATTCGTTATGGAGTTGTTGTAATTCGCTGATTGCTTATCGCCTATTGCCAATTGCTTCTCCTTCCACTCTTTCAATCTCTCTGTCACTACCTTTGCGCCGTCATTATTAAAACCCATTCTGTTAATAAGCGCTTTGTGTTTGGGAAGTCGGAATAATCTTGGTTTATCATTTCCCTTTTGTGGCAATGGCGTAACAGT
>JBBJOK010000277.1:0-4206 GCA_037721545.1 Chitinophagaceae bacterium | reverse complement strand
GTTACAATTGCTCTTCAAAATAAAATAAACGGAATTATTAATTGCTGCAGCGGAATACCAATAAAAGTTAAAGCACATGTTGAAAATTATCTTACAAAAAACGATAAAAAAATAAATTTAAACCTGGGATATTATCCTTACCCTGATTATGAGGCAATGGCTTTTTGGGGAGATGATAGAAAGTTAAAAACTATAATTGAATAAATAGGTTATGAGAGAACTTGGTTACAATGTAATTGCCTGGATACAATTAATTAGATTTTTTGGATTTGCAGAAGGATGCATGATATTTTTAAAAATAATTTTTAATCCTAAAAATGGGATAATCAAATTAAAATCTAAAAAATTTAAAAACACTGTACAAATAAGAAAATCGGATTCGGATTTGCCCATTTTTTACCAGGTTTTTGCAGAGTTACAATATGATATTAATTATTATCTAAAATTTAAGCCAGTAAATATTATTGATTGCGGAGCTAATGTAGGATACTCATCCCTGTTCTTTGTTGCACATTTTCCTGATGCCAATATAATTGCTATTGAACCTCAGAAAGACAACTTTAAACAGTTACAGGAGAATTTGAAAAACTATTCAAATATAAAAACAGTTAATGCAGCAATATGGGATCAAAATACTTCTTTAGCTATTAAAGATGAAACTGAATGGAGTGCAAGTTTTGAAGTTAAAGAGCAGCAAAATAAATCAGGGAATAACTCTTCTTTACAAGGTATAACCATTACTGAGTTGATGGCCGAATATAACTTGCCAACAATTGATATCCTGAAAATAGATATAGAAGGAGCAGAGTATAATTTATTTGCAAATAATCCTCACGACTGGCTAAATAAAACTAGATGTTTAATAATTGAATTGCACGACCTATTAAGTCCTGGAACATCGCAAATATTTTTTAAAGAGATGGCTAATTATAAGTGGAACACATTTATTAAAGGTGAAAATATCGTTAGCTTCAGATTAGATTAGGATATTTGAACTATTTATAAAAGTTCGACCTCAGCCTATTTATAAGCCCATGATAAGCATATGATATTTTTCTAGTAAATGAGTCCTTTTGTTCATCTAAATAGCCGACTGTAAAATTGCCAACTTTTACATCAAAAGGAGCGTAAATTTTTCTTTTTTCAATTACCACTATTGAGTCGTAGATGTGGATTGAATATATCTTTTCTTTATACTCATATTTTTTAATAAAAGTATTTTTACCTGCATACCACAAATGCATTACATCAATTAAATTTTTTATGTATTCTATGTATGTTCCATTTCTTTTCATTCCTCCGCCAAAAGAATACCAATATGAGGTATGATTATCTTCACAAAAATAAATACCGTGATCTTTAATCTTATCATATAGTATTTCGAAAGTCATGATTTGTTGATTCATTGTATGCCCCCCGTCATCTATTAAAATATCCAAGTCAGGTAAAATATTCTTAACCTTTTCAAGAAAAACAGGGTCTTCTTGTGAACCTATAAAAATTGAAATATTTTCACCTTCAAATTGTTTACAATTGGGATTGATATCAATACCATAGTATTTCAATTTTGTACCAAAATATTTTTTCCAAAGATCTATTGACCCTCCTTGAGATATACCGATTTCAAGTATAACAACATCTTTATTTATATACCTATTAAAATATCTATCATAAATTTCAAAATAATGATCCCATTTATGAATTAGATTGCCTTTATGTGATTCAAAAACATTTCGTGTAGAACTCATAATATTCTTCTTCTTAAAATGTAAATTTATTTCGTATTTTTTACTATGAATGAAACAAATGATAAAAATATAGCTGTAGTTCATTTAGTATGGCTGCCATACGGGATAGAATTATACAAAAATTTTATTCAATCCTATATTAATTTTTCAGCGGGGTATGAACATGAACTTATCCTTTTATTTAATGGAGTAAACGATAAAATTGATTTAAATCCTTATTTTGATTATGCTTGTACTTCAAAAGTAAAATACAATTTTTTTTCTTTAAAAGAAGGTCAGGATATCAAAGCCTATATTTGGATATGTAACAAATTATCCGACTATACTCATATCTTATTTCTTAATAGTTTCTCAAAAATACTTTCCAATGACTGGCTCCTTTATTATGTAAATGCGATAGAAGTGCCACAAGTAGGATTAGTTGGTGCTACAGGCTCTTGGGAAAGTCATTATACTGATGTGTTTAAAAAGTATAAAATTGCGTTTGAATTTAATCAGTCTTTTAAATATAATTTTAGAAAGTATAAGCTATTTTTTAAAGCCATTTTTTATTGGCGATTTCTATTTTGCTCCTTCCCCAGTCCTCATATTAGAACTACAGGATTTATCATAAACCGAAGTTTATTTCTTCAATTAAAAAGAAATAAAATTAATTCCAAGTTTGATGCCTATCTTTTTGAAAACGGAAAACAAAGCATGACAAAACAAATAATAAAAAGGGGGTATAAAGTTTTAGTAGTTAATAATTTTGGGAAAGTTTTTACACCTGAAAAATGGTATAACAGTAAAACGTTCTGGTCATTTAACCAGGAGAATTTATTGATCTCAGATAATCAAACAGAAAAATATCAAAATGTTGAGAAAGATGAACAGAAAAAGTATACTTTGCTGGCTTGGGGAAAATTCCGCCTCTAATTATTAATTTCATCGCAAATCATTATAAACCGTATAAATACGGGCGTTTTCCCGTATTAATTCATGTTGCTTTTCCAAAAAATATTATTCATATTTGATTTTCAAAACTTAATATGTAATATTTAATTCACTTAAAAATTTAAAAATTATGAAACATCCTTCCCAAAGCTTAATGCTTATCCCAATGTTATTGGTCTTTAATTTTTCTTATTCTCAATGGTCTACTCCAAATGCCCAAGGTAATATCAATAATACCAACACTGGATCTATTATTTTAAATGGCACTTTAGATCAACGTAACTTAAATCCAAATGGTTCACCTCTTGACCCGAATGGCGGTAACACTGCTCAAGTAAATGCTAATTTTGGGGGATTTATAATTCATTCGCCAGTAAATAATTCATCGGTAATGAATATGTTATGGGGCCAGAATTTTGACTACCATACAAATAATGATATAAGATATAGAATTGATGGACCAGCGGCACAGCAACAAATGGTAAACGGAGCTCATTATTTTTATACAGCACCTTCAGGAACAGGAGGATCACAAATTACTACATTTGCATTCCAACCTAAAGTTAGTATAGCTAATAATGGGGGTGTTGCTATTGGAAACGGATATGCCATAGCAAATACCACTGGTCAAGGAACTTTATTAGTTGAAAATAATATTGGATTAGGCACTCTGAATCCAGCAGCACAATTGCACACTACAGGCACCGTAAGATTTGAAGGCTTACCACCGGGAGTTGGAAATGCTGTAGTAATTGATGCAAATGGTAATTTAATGAGAGCCCAAAGTACTATATACAGACAAAGCGAAAATAGAGACGAAAAAGATATAGAATTATTGAAATCTGAAATAGCTCAATTAAAGAAAGATCTCAATAATTTAAAACAGAAATTAGAAAATAAAGGAAAAGTAAATTATTTCACCATTAATCCCAATCCATTTGGTCAAACAACTCAAATAAAATACAGTCTGCCGAATAATACAACAAATGCGGTTTATGTTATTTATGATCTACAGGGTAAAATAATAAAACAAATAAAAGCTACACAAGGAAGCGGTACGCTTATATTATCAAAAGATAATTTATCCAATGGTATCTATTTTATTTCTTTATCAATAAATAATACAGAATTGCAAACAGAAAAAGTAATTATCGCCAATTAATTTAGAAAGAAAGATAAATTAAATTTAAAATGCTTCTATAATAAAATTTATAGAAGCATTTTTGTATTTGTATGTTCGTGACACAAAAAATGAAAAAATTTACCATCATATTACCTGTGCGCAATGGTGGGGAATATGTAAAGGAATGCGTTAATAGCATTCTTGCTCAAACACTGAATGATTTCGATCTGACTGTTCTTGACAATTGTAGTACAGATGGCACTTTACAATGGATTACCTCTCTTAATGACCAAAGAATTATTATCCATCCGTCATCTAACCCATTAAGCATCGAAGAGAATTGGGGGCGGGTAAAAACCATTGCCAAAAATGAATACATGACACTTATTGGGCATGATGATC
>JBBJOK010000276.1:0-4215 GCA_037721545.1 Chitinophagaceae bacterium | reverse complement strand
GTGACTAATGATGGCAAATGTGCGCCGCTTGCTTATTTCGTTTGCGTATTTCATATAAAGTGTGCAAAGATAACTATTGAAATATGAGTTTGGATTTATGAGTTGAAATTTAAGGATTTGGTTACCGGCATTTGTATTTCATAGCAACATCGTTGTGTCACTCACTTGTACGGGATACCAATGGGCAGCTTTTTTATTAACGCTTCAAAAAAATTGCTTTGCAAAACAAGGTTCGTAAATTTATAAGTTAGTTGGAATTTAATTGATGCACTAAAATGAAAAGAAATAAAAAAAATCGACAATGTTATATGTGTAGCGAACATGCAACATCAAAAGAGCATGTGCCACCTCTTTGTCTGTTTCCAGAAGAAAAAGATATAAAGACTTCTATTTTCAGAAATAATCTAATTACTGTCCCATCGTGTGATACTCACAATTCTAAAAAATCAAAAGACGATGAATTTTTGATGAGTTGTTTAGCAGGTATTGTTGGAAATAATATAATTGGATTTTTTCATGCTCACACTAAAGTAAAGAGAGCATTAGAAAGGAATGGTAAGGATTTCATTAATGTCTTAATGAAAGAACCTCAATCAGCAAATATAAAAAATAAGAAGGGGCATACTTTTCCGGTATTAGTTGGTAAACCTGACTTCAATCGATTACATTCATGTTTTAAGCATATTGCATATGGGCTGTATTTTCACAAAATTGGGAAACAGTTTGATGGTGAATGCCATGTATTAATGGATTTTTTGATTTATGAAAATGAAAAGTCAGAAAAATTTAAGTTACTCTGTAGAAAACGTTTTGATGTTGAGCATAGTAAACCGAAAAAGGAAGGAAATAATCCAGAGATTTTTAGATACGAATTTATAGAGCCAGATGAATTTGGATTGATTGGAATGCGAATGTCATTTTATGAAGGTGCAAAAGTGTTTATTGCATTTCAAGGAACAACTTCGAAAAAACCTTTTAACTTGGCAGTAGCACTTATCAATTCAGGAGTTAAAACCATAGTGACTTTTGATGATGGTTCACAATTTGAATTTAATTAGTTTTCAAATTGATGTTCTTACACAAATGCTGTTAATAAAATGCTGACAATTCATTTATAAATACAACCACCCTTTTACCTAAATTTGACGCTAAATAAACAGTAAATGCTGACAAAAATAAAATCAGTGGTAAATCCTATTTACGAGACAGACAAGGGAGCAGCATTTTTAGGTGATAGCTTGCAATTGATGAAACTCATCCCAGACAATTCAGTTGACCTTATCTTGACTTCGCCACCATTTGCATTGACCCGACAAAAAGAATATGGTAATAAACCCGAGCAAGAATACTTGGATTGGTTTATGCAATTTGCTAAAGAATTTTACCGATTAATTAAGCCGGCAGGTTCAGTGGTAATTGACTTGGGGGGTGCTTATTTACCAGGACATCCAACTCGAAGCATTTATCAATATGAATTACTTGTGCGGCTATGTAGAGAACTTAATTTTTTTTTAGCACAAGAATTTTTTCATTATAACCCTGCAAGGCTTCCAACGCCTGCCGAGTGGGTAACAGTTCGCAGAATAAGAGTAAAAGACAGCGTAAATATAGTTTGGTGGCTTTCAAAAACTGAAAATCCAAAATCGGATAATAGGAAAATTTTAAAACCATACAGCGATAGCATGAAAGCACTTCTGAAAAACGGCTATAAGTCACAAATGCGACCCAGTGGGCATGATATTTCTGAAAAATTCAATACAGATAATGGAGGTGCAATTCCACCAAATTTACTTGAACTTGCTAATACAGAAAGCAACAGCTACTATATGCGTAAGTGCAAAGAGTTAGGATTAAAATCGCATCCTGCAAGGTTCCCCAAAGATTTTGCTGATTTTTTTATTAAGTTCACAACAAACGAAGATGATTTGATACTTGACCCGTTTGCAGGAAGCAATACAACAGGTTACGCAGCGCAGTTACTTGACAGAAAGTGGCTTTCTTTTGAATTAGACAAAACATATATAGAAGCAAGTAGAATTCGTTTTGATGAAGAACCAACATTGTTTAATCCCGAACCAATATTGAATGCCAAGACACAGAAAGTATGACCTGCTTGACATAATTGTTCAGTCCGTCAATGATTGTGGTTGGAACGTTTTATATGTCGGTGACATATCTCAGCATCCCTTTCTTATCAAAATTTATAATCATGCAGAGAGTTATCTGCTTCGCATCTATGTTTGGAATTTAACTCACGGTGGTGGAGCAGCACGACCCAAGGACGAATATAGAATTCAAATAACAGGAGCAGACCGTTTTGAACAACAGGCAGGTGAGAAAACTTTAATTCTTGGTTGGTGGAGTGAAGTTGGTGTATTTGCAGGTTTTGATTTTACGAAGCATAGAACAAAACTTGGGTTTTCACCATCAATGCAAATAAGAGAAGAATTCCTTCGCAAGGCACTGATAAATGGCTTTTCACCTTGCGATAAGGGAAATGGAGAAATAGCAATAGCATTTAGACCAGATTTTTTTACAAATTATGTTCAGAACTTAGAACAACTTCATGGCTTTGGTGAATCTAAAAAAGATTTCAAAGTTCTTGAGGAAGTCTCGGACCAGCCTCTTGAGGTAAATACTCAACTTATAAATCAAGTAAGTAAGCAACGACAAATAGCGGTAATTCAATTAAGCAAAAAACTTCGTGATGCCAGTTTTAAAGCAAGGGTTCTAACAGCATACAGTAATAAGTGTGCTTTTAGCGGAATGCAATTAAAACTTGTAGATGCGGCTCATATTGTTCCCGTCAATTATGATAACTCAACAGATGAAACATCCAATGGAATTGCTTTATCTGCGTTATATCATCGAGCGTATGACAGAGGACTTGTAACTTTCAATGAACAATACCAAATCATTGTCAACACAAGCGAAATGACAAAGCTCAAAGAAATTGGATTTGATAGTGGTATGGATAAATTTATCAAAGACCTGCGACCAATCATAAATGTTCCGCCAGCAATCAATGACCGACCAAACATTTCTTTTATAAATGAAGCAAACAAACTTCGTGGTTGGAAACAGTAAATTTCTGCTCCGCTTTTGGTCTTCGAGTAGAAGCATTTGCAGCAGCAATTGCCAATATCAAAAGAATTTATGAATTGCGAGAAAGGTAAATTTAAATAAAATGCCTAACCGATCCCAACCAATATTCGAAAATGGCAAAATTTGTTATATCGAACTTTCTATCTCAGCGGGGTCTTCATAGCCGAGCCTGTGCAAAGGCGAGACCCCGATGCAGGATAAACCGGCAACCAAAAAGTTTATGTTTTTTTCAACCGCAGGGTCTCGTGCCAAGTCACAAAAGCTATATAACGAAGACCTGCTTAGACACAAGATCCAACTGGGATACTTTGAAATGAGAGATGATATTCTATGCTTTTCTTTTTCTTTTAAAAAATGTAAATTTGAATAAATAAAAAATTATGGCGGAAGTACAAATAAAACAAGCTCTGCATGAATACATAGATACTGCAGATGATAAAAAGTTAGAAGCTATATATACTATTCTTAAAGACAGCATAACTTCTGATTACCAGTATAGCCAGGATGAGCTTGAGGAAATAGTCAACCGGCGCACTAAATATAAAAATGGCGAAGAACAAACTCTAGCTGCTGAAGAATTTGTTGCCTACGTGCGCCAAAATAAATTGTAGTGAATTATAAATTAATCATTCTCAAATCTCCAGCAGATGGTGCAAATAATATCTACTTCGGGGGTTTAAAGGCAGGATTATCATACATTTTTTGATTGAACAGATAATATTTTCCATCTTTATAATTCTTCCAGTATCTGTGGCCCAGCAGGTCATAATAAAGCCTGCCATCAACAGATTTTTTTGCTGCTTCATCATTAACAACAATTGAGTTTCGGATTATATCCTTTTTTTTAGGAGTAATCGCCTTTGTCTTTACTACGGCAACCGTATCACTTTTTGTAGGGGAAATAGTACTTTTTTCAGAAGTTACTGTAGTAGTTATGGTTGTTTTTTCAGGATTATGTTTTTTCCCACAACTGATTATAGAAACATAAAGGCAAACAGATAATAAAAATTTATGCATTGCAAATAATTTCATCTGGTAATTCAAATATTTTACCAGAAATTGTTAAGTATTATGCAACAGCCACTTTGCTATATTTATTGCGGTATTCAA
>JBBJOK010000275.1:0-4294 GCA_037721545.1 Chitinophagaceae bacterium | reverse complement strand
ATGATCTTCCAGTATCCATGCATACCTTCCTTCTGAATAATCACCAAAAGCTTTTTCCTCCAAGGTCAATCGGTTAATCGACTCATCGGTCATTCCAAGATGTTCAACTCTTATTACATCTGTAATAGTAGCCTGGCCTACAATTGCTCCGAAGGGCAATTTTTTAAAATCAGCAATATATTTTTTAAAATCAGGCTCGCAGGCAAATATGCTACCTGATTTACCCAGGCTTGCATGAATTAAAATAGGCCCCCGATGTTTAGTGCCCCAGCTTCTTGTTTCAATTGTTTTTATGCCCATAACCACAAGTGTAGCCCAGGGTTGTAATAATGATATCGCTTTCATCCTGATAAATAAGGTATGAATTTTTCTACAAACTTTCAACTACAAATTAAAGCACAACAAATTTGTTTTACTTTTGCTGATTGCCCTTTTTTGAATGAATGCATAAACACTATATCGTACCTCTAACTTCTTAAAAAGTTTATATCGCTTGGCCTTACCGCACCTGATCAAATACATTTATAATACCGGAACTGACGAAGTAATCCGTCGTGGCAAAAAGATACATGCCTTTAGTTATGTGGAATTAATTGATCATGATGCACTGATGAATGCAGTAACATTCCGGGTTAGGGATGATAGTTACACAACATTTTATAAGGTTCATATCCAAAAATATAATGACGCTAAAACTTTAATGCTACGGTGCAGTTGCCCTTATAATTTAGGAGATATCTGCCGCCATGAAGCTGCTGCGCTTTTTCAATTGCAGGACCTTGTAGATAAAAATTTATTAGGAACCAACGAAGCTGTTGTATATAAACAAAAGCACACGATCGCAAAAATGAGACATATTGATCTGAAAACGATCAGGATGCTGGCAGGTCAAAAAAATTATGAAGCAGCAGAAGAAATACAAAGAGGTACAAAAGCAAACATAATAAAAACGGCTAATGAAAAAGTAGAAGCAACACTGGATTATAACAACGAAAAAAATAAACTGGTAATTCAGAAAAACGAGGAGAAAAATTTTGACACTTCATGCACCTGTGATGAAACTGAACACCCTTTGTGTGCTCATAAAACAGCTCTTTTTTTACAATTATTAAATTCTTACGGTCCCCATTATTTCGAGTCTATCCGCAACTGGGATAAAGAAAAAAATAAACTGTTGGAAGCTTATGGGTATAGCCTTAATGAAGAACTGAAAGGTAAATTTGAATTTGCCTATAAGGAAGGAAAACCCTTTTTAAGGGTGATGGATCCTTCCATAAAAAGATTGGCTCCCGCTTCTAATGCACGTCCTGTTGTTGCAATGATAACGGAACAGGCTGCTGAATTAGATACAATTGCCACAACCAAAAAGGTTGGTATCGTATTTAATGCAAATGAAAGATCTTTCCCTTTTTTTTCCATCGACATCATCTCAGGGGAAGGGGATGAGGATCCCGATAGCAATCGGGAAAAAAAATTTATTGGAAATATTGAGAAAGCAGATCTTACAAAATTTATCAATACAGATATATTCATCGAGCAGGATAAGCTATTGGTACAACAGGTTCGTAAAATTCAACCCTCAGAAGTAAATAAATACCTTGATCGAAATTCACCCTTTAGTGGTTTTTGGGAAAATATTATTCATGATGAAAAAGAAGCGCTGCCTGAAGAAACCAAAGCGTTGATAGTTGAATACCTGCATCCAAAACTTAAAAAAATATTTGAAGAAAACAGCCTTAATCCCTTTGTATTTTATTTGCCCCCAGGTAAAAATTTTAAAACAGAAAACCTTGCAGATGTTTCTTTATCTCCGGATTCGATCTCTCCCCTCTTCAAAATTGCCGCAAAAAATGGCCATTACGAGCTTTCCTGCGCAGTAAAAATTGAAGGACAGGTTACAAGCCTGGATAAAAATGAATGGAGCAGTAGTTTACTATTCTTATACAACCATAAACTTTACCAATGGCAAAAGCCTGAAGATGTATTGAATGCTGAAAAATATTTTAATAAGCCACTTATTTTATCAAAAAATAACTGGGCTGAACAATATCAGCAAATTGTTTTGCCTCTTACCAAAGAATACCAGGTTGAATTTGATAAATCATTGATAAAAGAAATTAAAGAAGGTGAACCGGAAGTACGATTAATGTTGCTTGAAAAGGGTGACTATCTTATGTTTCAACCCCTATTCAGCTATAAAGGCTTTGAAGCAAAAGCCAATGATAAAAATGTAATAATTATACCTGAAGGAGATAAAGTATTACTTGTACATCGCAATAAAGAAGCTGAAGGAAATTTTATTGCAAAACTGGAAGGCCTTCATTCACAATTTGTTCGTCCGCAAGATGGCAACAGCCTGGTTTTGAAAGGCGCTGATGTTTTAAAAAACAATTGGTTCTTTTTGTTTATAGATGCCATGAATGAAATGAAAGTGCCGGTATCAGGATTTGAAGCTTTGAAAAATTTCCGGTTCAATACTGCTAAGCCATCAACGCAGATACATGTTAGCAGTGGCCTTGATTGGTTTGATGCTAAAATAGAATTGGCTTTTGGAGACCAGGTAATAGGCATAGTTGATATTAAGAAAGCACTAACCAATAAGCAATCTTTTGTTCACTTAAATGACGGCACATTAGGAATATTGCCTGATGAATGGATAAAAAAATATTCATTACTCTTTAAAGTAGGCGAAGGTAAAAGCAACCAGTTGCGGTTATCAAAATACCATTTAAGTGTTATTGATGACCTGTATGAAATGCGGGACGAAAAAGAACTTTCTTTTCAACTGGATGCGAAGTATGAACGGTTGAGAAATTTTAAAAGTATTCCTGAAATAGATGTACCTAAAGGATTAGCAGATGTTTTACGTCCTTATCAAACCTCGGGCTATCACTGGTTAAATTATCTTAATGATGTAGGATGGGGTGGTATATTGGCAGATGATATGGGGCTTGGTAAAACAGTGCAGGCATTAACCATGCTCAGGCATTATAAAGAAGAAACAGGAAAGTTAACCGCAATGGTTGTTTGCCCAACAACGCTTATCTATAACTGGGAAAATGAAATAAAAAAATTTACACCCGAGTTATCATACCGTATTCACCATGGGAGTATCCGTACAAGGGATGCTAATGAATTAGAGCAATCCAATATAATTATTACTACATACGGCACCTTGCGAAGCGACATTAACGTGTTATCAAAAACATTTTTTGATTACATAGTATTGGACGAGTCGCAGGCCATAAAAAACCCCGGCTCAAAGGTTACAAAAGCAGCCTGTTTATTAACTGCAAAAAACCGTTTGTGCATGAGTGGTACACCTTTGCAGAATAATACTTTTGACATTTTTGCACAAATGAATTTCTTAAATCCCGGGTTACTGGGTTCAATGGAATTTTTTAGAAATGAATTTGCAACGCCAATTGATAAGTTTGGAGAGCCCGAACAAAAAGATCATTTAAGAAAGCTCTTGCACCCTTTTATTTTAAGGAGAACAAAAGAACAGGTTGCTAAAGACTTGCCGGAAAAAATGGAGACAATCCTTTTTTGTGAGATGGAAGAGGCCCAAAGAGAGGTTTATGAAGCGTATCGAAATTCTTACCGCGATAAAATTTTGGGTGTTATTGATCAACAGGGGATTGACAAATCGCAGCTGACCATATTACAGGGATTAATGAAATTGCGACAGATTTGTGATAGTCCTGCAATTTTAAATGAAGAAGAAAAATATCCTAATAATTCTATTAAGCTGGATGAATTAACCAGGGAGATTACGGAAAACATAGGGGAGCACAAGGCTTTGATATTTTCACAATTTTTGGGGATGCTTGCATTAATAAAAGAAAAACTCAAAGAAAATAATGTGCCGTTTGAATATTTTGATGGAAGTACATCTCCACAAGAGAGACAGCGTGCAATTCTAAATTTCCAGGAAAATGATGAATGCCGGGTATTTTTAATTTCGTTAAAAGCAGGCGGTGTAGGCTTAAACTTAACAGCTGCAGACTATGTTTATATAGTGGACCCCTGGTGGAACCCTGCTGTAGAACAACAGGCTATTGACCGTACGCATCGCATAGGGCAAACCAAAAACATTTTTGCTTATCGAATGATCTGCAAAGATACAATTGAAGATAAAATTTTACAGTTGCAGGATCGCAAAAGGATATTGGCAAAAGAACTCATTGCAGATGATACTTCTTTTGTGAAAAGTTTGAGTAAGGAAGATGTTGAGTATCTGTTCAGTTAATCAATCAGCAATAAAATCTTTAAGTTTTCTGAAGTTTCTTTG
>JBBJOK010000274.1:0-4318 GCA_037721545.1 Chitinophagaceae bacterium | reverse complement strand
GTAAGCCGACGCTATGCTTTTTGTAACCTGCTACCGATGAATTATCGCTACCGTAATTCAAGTTGCTATTTACCAGGTTAAGTAGTGGGGTGAAATAACATTGGGGAGCGAATTTTTCTTTTATGTTTTTGTCTAAATGTTCTTCACTTGTCTGACCAAATGCATTGCTAGTAAGGAATACTATTCCTATTATTGCTTGTAATTTCTTGTTCATAATCATATTTTTTTTGATTGAGATGTAAATTGACATACGATAAATTTGCTAATCGCCTTCTTTATACATTGGTCATAAACCTATTGTGTACATTTTAATTGTGGTTCAAAACTAACTCGGTAATTGGAAGCTTTCATTGACTTCGGGTAAGAAATGAAAGCCATAAATTCTGCTAAGAGGGTCGCTACCACCCATTACGACAGCGATATGGGATTGGGAGCCGGGTTAACAATTTCGTACTAAAGCTGTTATTGGATAGTTTGCCATTTTGCCGGTTAGCAGTTCCAATAGATTTTACCATTTCAACATTTGAAGTACTGCAAACACCTGTAACCTCTGCTCCAAAATGTTTAGCGGTGAGCTTTTTAAGAATAGCTGCGAAAGAGGTTTGTTCATCATCCCTAAACTGAAGCAATTTTTTTACATGCCGCTTGCTAATCAGGATGATTTCGTACGGCCACACGGACCAAAACGGAACTACTACTATAAAATGCTCGTTCTCTAAAACAATTCTTTTGCTATTTGTTTCAGGGTAATATTTATTTTTTAAATAGTGTTTTGAAGCAACTGCCTATGATCATTTTTACTTTAAGGTAAATAGGTCTTTGCCTGACGTTTGTTTGCAATTATGAATAATAAAGAGGGTGTCAATATCGAAAGCAACAGTAAACCAAACTTTATAACCGTGATGAACCCTAAAGAACTTGCAGCAAATTCAATTTGACCAGGAAATTTAGCCAGGATAGTGAAAATGATTGCATTTTCGAGCAAATCGAAAGAAAACCAGAAAAAAGGTAAGCTGATTAAAACATTACCCAAATATTTCCGAATAGTTATACACTGTGAAACAAACCGGGTGAATGTCAATAGAAATACAAAGAACGAAAGAGGAAATAAAATGTCGATTGTATAAGTAAAACGCTTATATGCTTTTAGTCCTTCAGCAGGAAATAAACTTATTCGTTCATAAACTTCTGTACTGGAGAACACAGGGCGTTTATCAAATATTTCTACACCTCCAAGTTGCTGGCTTACCACTTTTGATCCCCAGGGTATCTCGAAGATATGTGTGACTACAAATACAAGTAAGAAAATAAGGAAAGCTTGAAGCAATTTTTTCTTCGAAATTTTATACTTAAGCAGTCCATTTTGGCTGGTTGCTGACTTGTTGACCATAGTGCCAAAAACGAACCCAAGTAAAAAGATTGTGGGAATATAAAGAAGGTGTTGAATTGTCATAATGAAATTTCTCTGATTTTAAAAGATGCCACAAAGTTTCAGAGATTAAATGACAGTAATCTTGGTCTATACCAACTTCATATTTTAACCGTGTTAAATAGTTTGCTGAAATTAGTAGGATCAATAGCGAGATAAGAAGCTATATATTTATGCGGCACCAGTTGAAATAAGTGTGGACTCCTTTGACAAAATCCCCTGAACCTTTCTTCAATTGAAGTAGATCGCAATTCAATTTGCCTGTTAATTAGCCCAACAACAACAGATTCAAATAACTTTCTGAATAGCCTTTCAATCTGTTGAGATTGATCAAAAAGGTTTTGCAAATTCTCAAAAGTCAAATATTCCAGCTCGCTGTCTATTACACTGGTTAAATAATATTTAGCAGGTTTCTGGTGTAAGAATGATTCCGGAATGACACAAAAATGGGGAGCGTATGCAAATCCAAGAATGTTTGTTTTGCCATTAGCATCGAAATAATACATCTGAACACCATTTCTTACTAAGAATAATTTCTTTGCTGTTTGTCCGGGCACGGTGATGTGTTCACCTTTTTTAAATTGTATCGGTTTAAAATCTTTAGTGAAAAGCCGGTAATCATCTTCATTAATATTGTATATTGATTTTATAAACTCATATTGCTCATTCATGCGGGCAAAAATTTAAAATGTTTTTTGTCGTAATCGTAATTGAAAAAATTCAATCCTACTCAATGATTTGTTACGAGCAAGGTAGGCATATATATTGTTATGAAATGGTTGACTGTTTTTCACGTTATTCGTCAGCTGTAAATGCAGTCAGGTGTTCTACTTTGTATTTATCCATTAGGACAAGGCTATTGCTACATTACCTTTCTTATGTCCTTGTTCCACATATCTGTGTGCTTCAACCATTTGTTCTAAAGAATAGCTTCTATCAACGACAGCTTTATAATATCCTTTTTCAATGAGTTCTTTGAGGAAAACTATATCCTCTGCCTTTTCACTAATCAAACCCGATATTACTTTTCTGTTGCTTGCTATTGAAGACCATAACCCTTGCAGCATTCCCAAAGGTCCGGGAGCTCCTAAAATCACTATTCCTTCTTTTTTAAGAGATTTGATGCTATTTGCAAATGATAACTTGTTTACTGTTTCGAAAATTACATCATAAGTTTCTCCATTCGAGGTGCAATCTTCTTTGATATAATCAATCACTTTGTCTGCTCCAAGAGATTTTATCAGCTCTATATTGGAAGTGCTGCAAACCGCTGTTACTTGTGCCCCAAAATGTTTGGCTAGTTGAACGGCTGCAGTACCAACTGCACCTGACGCTCCGTAAATAAGCACTTTTTGTTCGGGCTTTATATTTGCTTTTTTAAGAAAATGCAACGCAGTAGTTCCTCCGAATGGAATTGTTGCCGCTTGTTCGTGACTTATATTTTTTGGCTTAAGTGATAAGGTCCCATCCTCAGGAAGGCACTTGTATGCTGCATAAGCGCCAAAGCTCATCCCCGTTGAACCAAATACCTGGTCTGCTACTTTATAACTGGATACATTCTTTCCTATAGCCTCAATTTCACCGGAAAAAACGCCACCTAAAATAGAGCGCCTTGGTTTTGTAAAACCAAAGAATAATCTTACTGCCCATGGTTCTGCTTTACGCAAACGGCAATCACCGGAATTTACTGCGGTAGCAAAAACTTTTATTAGGATCTCATTGTCTTTAGGGATTGGCTTTTCTACTTCTTTAAGTTGGAGCACTTCGGGTTGTCCGTATTGCATACACACAATTGCTTTCATCTTTTTTTATTTTATATTATTGGTTTAGATACATGAGTTAAAGATGTCATGGTGGAAAACTTTCTTTCATTGCAGTCTTTACAATTGCTTCAAATTCCATTAGCTCTACAGCATCTGGCGGCAATCCTTTCAAATCTTCTGGAAGTATTGGTGAAACTTCAGGATTATTGTACTGACGAGGGGCATCATGACAGTAAGAACAATGCAGACACTAATTCCCCATCTTTCGGCAAAGCCGGGTTCATGTCTTTAATCCCTGTTACAATATCCTGCTATTGCAAACTCATCAACACTCATCGCTATAAATTTCACGGCAGGACACATAGCAGTCAATACTTCTACCACGTTTTTAGATAATTTTGCTTTTTGTTCTGCTGTCCTTCCTTCGAGGATATATCCAAAAACGTGAATAAAATTCGTCTTTTTGCCTCCTACCTCAAACTCCTTGTATGCGTTTACTCTTACTTTAATATCCTCTTTCACAAAAAGCGTCGTAGCATCGGCAGCATTGAGTACAGCTTTCAAGATTTTACTTTCAGAAACATCCGATAAAATGTTTGATGAACAATCAATAATAAAATGTGGCATTGTTTTGTTTATTAATTATAAATTTTATGGTTTCTGTCCAAACTGGACTAATAATAATTATACGATTACAAATAGTTCTACGGGCAACTGGGTTGCCGAATAGTCTTTGTTTCACACTTTTCTTTTATTTTTTTGTCTAAATGTTCTTCACTTGTCTGACCAAATGCATTGCTAGTAAGGAACACCATTCCTATTATTACTTGTAATTTCCTGTTCATAATCATATTCTTTTTTGATTGCGAAATTGACCTATGAGAATTTGTTAATCGCCTTCTTTATACATTGGTCATAAACCTATTGTGTACATTTTAATTGTGGTTCAAAACTAACCAGGTAATTTGAAGCTTTCATTGACTTGGGGTAAGAAATGAAAGCCATAAATTTTGCTGAGAGGGTTGCTAATTGTCCCATCATCTTCCTTCTACACCATTGCAAAAGGTCTTATCTGATAAGTGGTTTGGCGCATCTACTTGCCGACTAAGCCGTAAGGAGACTTATT
>JBBJOK010000273.1:0-4350 GCA_037721545.1 Chitinophagaceae bacterium | reverse complement strand
AGACCCAAACCAATTATAGAAACAATCTTTAAATCCTTAACTTAATGACATTGTCGGGCAGCCATTAAGCGGTTGAATAATAGATAAACATCTATAACTTGTAACTTTTTTGAAATAGTATGAGTGAAATTACCTACGTTTTTGGAGCCGGAGCCAGCATAAAATCAATGCCGATAGTAAATAACTTTGTCAAAAGATTTGAAACTTATTTAAATTTTCTTGCAGATATTAATGAGGAATTTCGTTCAGAAAATAGAAATTTTATAACCCAGATAAAATCGCATCTATCTTTTGATACATATTTCAAAAAACTTTTTCACCAAAATCAGAATGAATTAATTCAAAAGAATAAAAATCTTTTACTTTCCTTTTTTATATTTGAACATCTAATCCCCTTAAATTATTATTATAGCTATGCTGATCCTAATGAGATAAGCGATTATATTATTGATAAAGAATATCATGTTGACCCTAGATATGATGCATTAGTTGCCAGCTTATTAAAACCTCTTAAAGGTAAATGCGAATTTTATGGTAAAGTAAATTTTATTACATGGAATTATGATTTGAATTTACTCTTTGCTATTAAAAATTTTTTAGCCTCAATTAAGTCTTTACAAGAGTTTATAAATACATTTAATTGTTCAGAAAATACCTTTGTATTTTCTGAACAATTAACATTAGTTCATCTAAATGGGTTTATTCGGCATAAATCTTTAGAGTTTTCTGAAGATGTTACGATAGAATTCATGTATGCAGTTTTCAAAGAACTTATTGAAACTCATAACAAACCTGAGCAAGTTGAGAAAAATATTCAAACAATAAATTTTGCCTGGGAAAATATGCAGCCTAATAATTTAAGTGATGTTCCCAAATTTATTATTGATTCAATAACCGCAGTGAAAAACTCTCACTCTGTTATTCTAACAGGTTATTCGTTGCCTTTATATAACCGTTATTTTGATGAACAAATTTTCTCCTATCAAAATATCAGAGATAAATATATCTACGTAAGAGATCCACGATCAGCTCAAATAACAGAAACTTTTTACTCAGATTTCGGAATATCAAGACCTGAATTCAGAGGAAAGGGTGATCCTATAGTTTATGAAAGTGATAGCTGTGATAGTTTTTTTGTTCCGTCTAATATTTATAAAGCATCGCATGTGATCAAACTAACTATAGATTCAAATCTTATTAATGCTAAGCAGAAAATCGATTCAGTTAATAAGCTTGAAGAGTTGCACAAACTGGATAAAATTCAAATAGTTGGTGCTGAACGATTATTTGAAGAAATGAAAAATTATAAAAATATTAAAGCTCAAATCAAAGTTGGGAATTATCAAAATATTGGCGAACCTTTTCTTATTGGACATTCAAGAATAGGGGCATGCTTACATATCTTCTCATAATCCCAAGTTGCCTAGTTTTCAACAACTTGCTGAAATTCTTTTTCCACAACCAATTTCTGACAAACTAACCGAGAACCAAGCGAATGATGTTATGCATTTAATTGCACATGTATATTCTGACGCAGATTATTTTGTTACAAATAATACAAAGGACTTTATTGATGGTAAGGGAAGCAAAAAAAATATGAATTTAAAAAACCTCACTAGAAATAGATTAGAAGAAATCGGTATTAAAATACTTACTTCAGAAGAAGCAAGTATTAAATTTATTTCCTTAGCTTAATTAATAGCAACCTTTCTACCCTTGCATTGGCGCAAGAATCAGGCTTAGACTGTAGGTTAGCTTCTTGTGCCGTATGAAAGAATTAGAATATTTAATTAATCCAACTCGAAATTTTTATAAGCACAAGAAGCAAATGTACAAATCCTTGCCTCATTCTTGCGCTATAAATGGGAATCGATATAATTGCCGATTGATTAGCATTTTGATCATAAATTCTTTTTAATAATTTTTCTAATCTCCTTGGTCGGTGACACCAACGCCCAACATGCGGAAAGGAAGGAAATGGTTGGTGAGACACATACCAAGGAAGAGAATAATTTTAAAAAACAAAAACCCTCTAATATAATTAAGACGGTTTTTTTGTAATCAACAACATAAGCCTATATGGCAAGTTGTAAAAAGCTATTGGAGTTAGATTGTTTAATTGATTTAGAAACATTGTCGTTTTCGTCTATAGCTTCATTAAGCTCTAAGATTATAAACTTCAGTTTATTTGTGAAAAGCTTAATAGCAGAATTTAATTCATTTGGATTCAGGTCTAAAGAAACAGAACTAAATGGTTTAAGTATTTTTTTTGCAGACGCTTTAATGATTTTACTTTCTTCCCCTTTTTGCTCATAGACGCATTCTAAACTAAAAAGAAATGATTTAAATTCTCTTGAAGTATTATTTTTTAATTTAATTCTATAATACCTGTCAAAATCAATATTCTTTTTTTCTTCCCAGCGAATAACTTCTATATCAGATTTTTTATCAACTATATCTATTGATTTATCTCTAATAATGGGATTGACTGTGTTAATACTATCCCAGTTTAGTGACGTGTCAATTAATTTACTACTATCATTATAAGATATAGTGAAGACTCGCTTGAGTTGCCTGCATTGCAGGAAAATATTATTATTAATAAACTAAAGCCAAAGAACAATCGCATAATTAACCAGTTTAGTTGTGAACACAGGCGAAACAGTGTACTTTTTAATTTGGGGAAGGTAAAGATAAATTCTCATTATGGCGCAAGAATGAGGCTTAGCCTGTAGCATAGCTTCATGTGCCTTCAAAAGAATTGCAAGCACATGAAGCTAATGCACCAAACCTTCCCCTCATTCTTGGCTATATGGGTTTAGTATAAATATTTTTTTATATTGAATTTAATAACGCCCACTCTCCGTGGTCGGCGTCCACACCGACCAATATAGCGGATTGAAATGGAAGGAAATGGTTGAGGAGGGACCAACCAAGGAAGAAGATATATTGATCGTTAATTAAAACCCTAAGTACTTCTTTCACTTATTGTAATTGGGAAAAAGAAAATACTTAACCGTTAAGCATCTGTTTGCCAAAAACACTCGTATATGAAACAAACAAATCAAATATTAAAAACAATTCTTAAATCATTTTTATGAAAATTCTTTCAATCATTGCATTAATTGCAACTTCAGTAATGTTCACTAATTGTTCATCATCAAATATGATGGCAGGCGATTCTAAAAAAACAGTAATGGTAGGCGGTGCAGAAATGTATCCTACTAAAAACATCGTAGAAAATGCTGTTAATTCTGCAGACCACACGACACTTGTAGCTGCTGTAAAAGCTGCAGGATTGGTAGAAACTTTAAGCGGACCGGGCCCTTTCACGGTATTTGCTCCGACTAATGCAGCTTTTAGTAAATTACCTGCAGGTACGGTAGAAACTTTGGTTATGCCGGAAAATAAGAAAACCCTTGTGCACATTCTTACATCGCATGTGGTTGCAGGAAGGATGAGCGGTGCGGATCTTATGAACATGATGAAAGCCGGAAATACAACACTTACTACCGTTTCAGGGCATAAGCTTATGCTATCTAAAATGAATGGTGGCATTATGCTTACCGATGAAAAAGGTGGAACAGCTATGGTAACTATAGCTAATGTTTTTCAAAGCAATGGTGTTATTCACGTGGTAAACAGTGTACTGCTTCCTTCTTCATAAAATTACTCTATCAACACAAAAGCCGGGAAATGTTTCCCGGCTTTTGTGTTATACACAATGCTTCCGCCTTACATTTCCGTCCCATCAGGGTTTTTACAGCACCTACTACCATAAATAAACTTTACCGTAAAACCCCGATGTATAAATGCGCTTTAGCGTATTATTAAGTCAATCTATAACTCTTTAAAATGCTTTGGCTTGAAATGTATCACAATTCCTTTTTCATAGAATGACCTACTGCAATACACTTTATTTGTGTAAACTTATTTTAGTACAAGACAATGTTTTAATAATAAAAGTATCTACATCAAGTCTTCCTTTGTAACTAGTATCCAACCAAGCAATGCCTAAGCTGATTTAATTCTATTAAAATTTATTAAAAAAACTTTGGTGATATCAATTTGATTTATTTACTTTGTAATTCAAAGCACTTTTAAAATAAATATATATGAATAGTAATGCAGAAGTAATAGCGGCTAACAAAAACAAAAGACTGATCGGTATTGTGCTCACTGTAGCATTTATATTGCTAATACCATTGATTGCGATGCAGTTCACAAATGAAGTGAAATGGGATGTTTTCGATTTTATAGTTATGGGTAGCCTGCTCCTGGGCACTGGCCTCCTATGTGAGCTCGTATTGAGAAAGGTAAAGAAAAGGGAGTCCCGGATATTTATCTGCG
>JBBJOK010000272.1:0-4370 GCA_037721545.1 Chitinophagaceae bacterium | reverse complement strand
TCTACCCTGTTAAATCCATTATCATTATGGGCGCAAACCAATGCAGCAGCAGTAATGCCTGTGCCGCAACTAAGTGTTTCATCTTCAACACCACGTTCATAAGTGCGTACGTAAATTGTATCGTTATGCAGGGTTTCTACAAAATTTACATTAATGCCCTCCTTCTCAAACTCTTTACTATTTCGTATAATTCTGCCTGTGCTCCTTACATCAATTTCCTTAACATTATTTATCTGTTTAATGTAATGTGGGGAGCCGGTGTTTACAATAAAATAATTTGCGTGAGCTTCTACTTTATTTACATCGTTCATTTTTAATCTTACTATATCTTTTATATCAATCTCCGCTTCGTGTTCTCCATCCGCTGCCAAAAAATGATAATGATCCCTGCGAATTCCCATGCTTTCAGCAAACCTGATCATACACCTGCTGCCATTGCCACATAAACTTCCTTTTGCTCCGTCAGCATTGTAATATTTCATTTCAAAATCATAACCTTCTTTCAGGTTTAAAAGCATTAAGCCATCTGCGCCAATGCCAAAGTGCCTGTCACAAATAAATGCCACCTGCTTTTCGGTTATATTATCATACAGATTTTTCCTGTTATCTAATAAAATAAAATCGTTTCCTGTACCCTGGTATTTATGAAATTTAATTTCCATTTCTAAATATTTGAATCTGCTATTACACCCAATGATTGTTTAATTAAATTTTCTACTGCCTGTGCTCCATCTTTTGAAAATTGCTTGCTTATTCGATTAGCAACAATGGCATTCAAACTTACACAATGATGTCCCAGGGTTTTCCCCAAGCCATAAATAGCAGAACTTTCCATTTCAAAATTTGAAATCCTATGATTGCCAAAGTGAAATGTGGAAAGCATATCAACCAATTTTGGATAGGCAAGCCCAAGGCGCAACACCCTTCCCTGCGGTCCGTAAAAACCGGGACAGGTAACAGTTATCCCCTGGTGATAATCTTTTACAAAATGTTTTAACAATGAGGCACTAGCCATATAAATGTATGGCATTACATTTCCTGATGTTAATTGTGTATGTGTTTTAAATGCATGAATGATCTGTTTTTCTTCTTCATTATTTTCAGTCCGATAAAAATTCATCAGGTTATCTAAGCCAAGCCCGTGAGTGCCTGCCACAAAACTATCCACTGGTATTTCTTTTTGTAAAGAGCCTGATGTTCCGAATCTGAAAATATTTAATGAGGTAAGGTTTTGTTTTATAGTTCTTGTTTCAAAATCAATATTTACCAAAGCATCCAGTTCATTTAAAACTATATCAATATTATCCGGACCAATTCCTGTGCTAACAACAGTAATTCTTTTTTTGCCAATAAAACCTGTGTGTGTATTAAACTCCCTGTGAGAAAGTTTGTATTCGATCTTATCAAAATGTTTGCTTACTTCTTTTACACGATCAGGATCACCAACTGTAATTATGTTTTCCGCAATTTCGTCGGGTCTTGCATCTAAATGATAAATAGCACCTCTGTCATTAATAATCAATTCCGATTCAGCTATTCTTTGCATGTTCACTAATTTTAAAACACAAATAAAATTTACACACGAATTTCAACTAATTACACGAATTAAAAAACAACCCTTTTATAGGTAAATGATTTTTCTCCAAAGTTGGCAATAATTCCAAGTTTTAGCCCTGATGCCTTTAAATAATTAATTGTTTGTGCAACAAAATTATTTACAATAAATGATGCTGACTTTACTTCAAGAATGATAGAGTCATCAATAACAAAATCTGCGTAAAACTTATGCGGCAGTACTTTCCCCTTATATGCTATCCTAAACTCTCTTTCCCTTTTATAATGAATTTTCCTTTCTTTCAACTCAATCTCAATTGCATCTTTATATAACACTTCTTTAAATCCCATTCCTAATTCCTTATGTACTTCCATGCAAACACCCATTAATAAATAAAATTCATCTTTGAAAATAATATTCGCCATATTATAAAAGTCGTGTAATTCGTTTTAATTCGTGTAATTAGTGGTTTTAATTTATTTTTGCATCCATTAAAATTGGTCCTGTGGCCGAGTGGCTAGGCAGAGCTCTGCAAAAGCTTCTACATCGGTTCGAATCCGGTCAGGACCTCAAAAAACTAGACCTTGAAGGCGCTGAAACCTTCAAGGTCTTTTTAAATTTATTATGACACTAAAGATTTTAAAATGGATGGGCCTTGCCGCATGTGTGGCTTTAATAATTGCATGTTTTCTTCCATGGACATATCATGCTGATATTGATAAAACATTTACGGGCTTGTTTTCTGAGAAAAATGCCTATGGCAAACCAGGGAAATATTTAATTTTTTTCGCTGTTACTTCTGCCATTTTAATTTTGCTTCAGAAAGTGTGGGCTAAAAGGGTTCATTTATTTTTTGCGGGATTAACAGTAGGTTATGCAATAAAGACATATGTTATGTTCACTTCTTGTTATAACGCTTATTGCCCGGATAAAAAGATAGGTATATACCTGATGATAGTATGTTGCATCGTTATTTTTATTGCGTCTATTTTCCCGGATTTGAAATTGAGGCCTCCCCAAACCCCTCCGACTGAGGGGCTTGCTAACACACAAGGCCGTTCATAAAATCCCCACCTAAATCCTCCCCCATAGGGAGGATTTGCCATCCCACAATGCCGTCATCACTTCTTTAAAATTATTTTATTAAATCCAATGTTGAGTTAAGGTGATAAGTGAATGCTTACAATAATTTGAAACTATAAGCATATTTGCAAACGGCACTATGTGCAATAGCAAGTCTTCCACCTCAGGCGGAGAGATTTAGAAAGGGTTGGCCAAATGCTCTGTTAGCTAGTCCTCCCTTCGGAAGGATTTAGGTGGGCTGCTTCCAGCTATCCTTTAACGTTACCGTCCTATTAAAAACTAATTTATCTTTTGTTGAATCTTTATCTAAACAAAAATATCCTTTGCGAATAAACTGATAAGGCATATTTATTTCCGCATCTTTCAATGAAGGCTCCATGTATGCTGTAATTGTTTGTAATGAATCAGGGTTGATATAATCTTTAAAATCACCTTCCTCGCTGGAGGGGTCTTCAACTTTAAAAAGCCTATCATACAATCTTACTTCAGCAGTGGCAGCATGAGGAACACTAACCCAATGTATCGTTCCCTTTACTTTAATGTCTGAAGTATCATGACCGCTGCGGCTTTCAGGAATATATGTGCATTGAATCTCTGTAACATTTCCGTTTTCATCTTTAGTATATCCTTCGTATTTAATAATGTAAGCATGTTTTAAACGAACCATCATTCCCGGCGCTAGTCTGAACCATTTCTTTGCAGGCTCTTCCATAAAATCTTCTTTCTCTATCCATAACTCTTTACTAAACGGTATCGACCTTAAAATTGTATCGTCATCAGGGAAATTCTCTCCAACCAGATCTTCTGATTCATTTTCAGGATAGTTGGTGATAACCAACTTTACAGGATCCAAAACCGTCATCACCCTTTGTGCTTTTTTATTAAGGTCTTCTCTAACACAAAACTCTAACAGACTTAAATCAGCAACATTATCTCTTTTCGCAATGCCAACCCGTTCACAAAAATCTCTTATACTTCCCGGAGTGTAGCCTCTCCTTCTGTAACCACTGATAGTCGGCATCCTTGGGTCATCCCAGCCATCAACGTGTTTTTCATTTACAAGTTGCAACAGCTTACGCTTGCTCATAACAGTGTAACTCAAATTACGCCTTGCAAATTCGTATTGATGTGAACGAAATATTTCCAGCTTCTCAATAAACCAATCATACAATTCACGGTGAGGTATAAACTCCAGCGTGCAAATGCTGTGTGTTACTTCTTCAATAGAATCACTCTGGCCATGAGCAAAATCATACAGCGGGTAAATGCACCAGGCATTTCCTGTGCGGTGATGGTGAGCATGTTTTATGCGATACATGATCGGGTCTCTCATCAGCATGTTAACATGCGCCATATCTATTTTTGCACGCAGCACCCTTTCACCATCAACAAATTTTCCTGCTTTCATTTCTTCAAACAGTTGCAGGTTCTCTTCAATACTGCGGTTGCGAAATTTGCTCTCAACCCCCGGCTCTGTTGGTGTACCTTTTTCTTTAGCCATCACTTCAGCACTGCTGTCATCCACATAAGCCAGGTCTTTGTTTATCAGCTTTACCGCAAAGGCATACAACGTATCAAAATAATCGGAGGCATACAATTCACTCTTCCACTCAAAGCCCAGCCAGCGTACATCATCTTTAATGTTCTCCACGTATTCCGTTTCTTCCGTAACAGGGTTGGTATCATCAAAGCGAAGGTTGGTATAGCCGCCATATTTTTTGGTAAGCCCGAA
>JBBJOK010000271.1:0-4389 GCA_037721545.1 Chitinophagaceae bacterium | reverse complement strand
GTGAATATTCCGGTAAAACTGTATAGTGCTACACAATCCAGCAATCTAGACCTTGATATGCTTGATAAAAATGATCATTCTCACATAAAATTTATGCGGGTAAATGAAAAAACCGGCAAAGAAGTAAAGTGGGAAAGTATTGTAAAAGGTTACAAGTATAATAATGATTTCGTAATACTTGATGATAAAGATTTTGAAGCCGCCAGTGCAAAAAAAACTAAGACAATTGAGATATCAGATTTTGTAAAACAAGAAGAGATAAGTAGTATTTACTATGAAACACCTTATTATATTGAGCCCGATAAATCAGGTACAAGGCCTTATGCATTATTATTACAAGCTTTAAAAAAAACAGGAAAAGTGGGTATTGCAACATTTGTAATGAGAAGCAAAGAAAGCCTTGCTATACTTAGAGCAGATGAGAACGTTTTAGTTTTAAACCGTATAAGATTTGAAGAAGAAATCAGAGATCCTAAAGAACTTACTTTACCGGAACATACTGCAGTAAAACCTGCAGAGTTACAAATGGCTGTATCCCTTATTAACCAGCTCTCGGGTAAATTTGATGTATCTAAATACAAGGATAATTATAAAGACGAGCTATTGAAGCTGATTCATGCAAAAGCCAAAGGTCAAAAAATAAAAGCTCCGGAGATGAAAGTTGTACATAGCAAAACAAAAGATCTCATGTCACAATTAAAAGCCAGTCTGGAAACTCCAAAACGTAAAAAAGCTTCGTAACAATGGCGCTTGAACTGTATAAAAAGAAAAGAAATTTTAAAGAAACCCCGGAACCGGAGGGTAAACCTAAGTCATCAACATCAAAACTCGCTTTTGTAATTCAGCGTCATAAGGCCTCAAGACTTCATTATGATTTTAGAATAGAAGTAGATGGTGTTTTAAAAAGTTGGGCAGTTCCAAAAGGGCCATCTTTAAATCCTGCAGATAAACGTTTGGCAATGATGGTTGAAGACCATCCATATGATTACAAAGACTTCGCAGGCATAATCCCCTCAGGCTATGGTGCAGGTATTGTTGAAATCTGGGACAAAGGAACCTATTGCGATCTTGAAAATTCTGATATAAAAACTGCAGAAAAAAATATAAGAGCAGGTTTAAAGGCTGGTAATTTAAAAGTTAGAATGTTTGGAAAAAAATTGAAAGGTGAATTTGCGTTAGTAAAAATAAAAAGTAAGGAAGAAAATACCTGGTTACTCATAAAACATAATGATGAAGGTGCGGTAGAAGGTGAATATAACAGCGAGGATGATACACCACTAAATTCTCCAATAAACAAGTGGCTTATGGAAAATAAACCTGAAAAAGTTAGCAAAGCTTCAACTACTCCTACTGTGGAGCAGGTTAAAAAAAAAATTTCCTGAAAACCTCAATAAAGGAAAGTAAAAAATTGCTTGACTTTGTAAAGCCCATGCTCGCTAAAGAAACTGAGGCCCCTTTTGATGATAAGGATTGGTTGTACGAAATTAAATGGGATGGGTACAGAGCAGTGGCTGAAATACTTTCTAAAAATGTAAGATTATATTCCCGTAACGGAATTACTTTCGAAAATTCTTACCCCTTAGTTGTACAGGAATTAAAAAAAATAAATGCTGATGTGGTGCTTGATGGAGAGATTGTAGTGCTAAATGATGAAGGATTTCCTGAGTTTCAATTATTGCAACATTACGAAAGCAATACTCACAGGCCGATTCATTATTACGTATTTGATATTTTATCCCTCAACGGGCACAGCACCTGCGAGCTACCTCTGATAGAAAGAAAGGAATTGTTGCAAAGCATTATTAAAAAAAATGAAGTTGTTAAATATTCTGATCACATATTGGAAAAGGGAACTGCATTTTTTAATATAAGCGCTGAAAAAAATCTGGAAGGTATTATGGCTAAAAAGGCCGACAGCCAGTATTATAGGGGAAGGAGAACAAATGAATGGCTAAAAATTAAAAATAATAAAACACAGGAAGCCATCATTGCAGGATATACTGCTCCCGGCGGCTCAAGAAAATATTTTGGGGCACTGGTACTGGGAATAAAAGAAGGATCAGGGTTAAAATATATTGGTCACACAGGCTCGGGTTTCAATCAACAATCCCTAAAAGAAATGTGGGATCTGCTTCAACCCTTGAAACAAGATACATCTCCCTTTCAGGAAAAAGTAAAAACAAATATGCCGGTTACCTGGGTGAAACCAAAATTAGTTTGCGAGATAAAATTTACGGAGGTAACACGAGAAGGTATGTTGCGGCACCCTATATTTCTTCATTTAAGAGAAGACAAATTAATAAAGGAAGTAACTATGACTAATACAAAAAAAGTAAAAAAAGCTGTCCCAAAAGCTAGCAGGATAAAAGCAGATAATGAAGAAAGTATACAGGAAAAGCCGCAAAAAGATACTGGCAAAATATTTTCTTTTGGAAAAATAAATGTAAAAGCCACTAATATTAATAAAATCTACTTTCCTGATGATGGAATAACAAAAGGCGACGTAATTAATTATTATATAGAGATGGCGGATTATATTTTACCTTATTTAAAAGGCCGTCCCGAATCTTTATTAAGAAATCCAAATGGAATTAATGCTAAAGGCTTTTTTCATAAGGATGCCGGTGAAGAAGCACCTTCTTTTGTAGAATCTAAAAAGCTTTTTTCTGAATCTGCTAACAAGGACATTGATTATATTATTTGT
Source organism: Chitinophagaceae bacterium (assembly GCA_037721545.1). GTDB lineage: Bacteria > Bacteroidota > Bacteroidia > Chitinophagales > Chitinophagaceae > Ginsengibacter. The sequence goes on along the minus strand of JBBJOK010000271.1, from coordinate 1,685 downwards.
AATAATCAGCCAACATTGACTTATCTTAATAATTTGGGCTGTATTGAGATCAACCCATGGCACTCTACTCTTAAAGCGTTAGACCATCCTGACTATTTAATTATAGATATTGATCCATCTAATGAAAATACGTTTGAACAGGTAATTGAGGCAGCCAACGTAGTAAAGCAGATCTTAGACCAAGCAGGCGCTCAATCCTATTGTAAAACTTCAGGCTCTACAGGGCTGCACATTTATGTACCCACAGCAAAAAAGTATTCCTATGAGCAGGTAAAAGATTTTGCTTATTTAATTTGTATGCTTGCCAGTGAACAGCTTCCTGAATTTACTACCCTTGAAAGAAATTTGCAAAAGAGGGGGCATAAACATATTTATATGGACTACTTGCAAAACCGAAAAGGACAAACAATTTCCAGTGTATATAGCCTTCGCCCTAAACCTGGCGCAACGGTATCTACTCCATTATTATGGAAAGAAGTAAAATCAGGCTTAACTCCTCAGGAATTTAATATTAAAAATATAAGAAAAAGGGTAGAAAAAATGGGAGATATTTTTACTCCTGTTTTAGGGAAGGGAATTGATCTAAATAAATGCCTTAAAAAATTAGGGGGTTGATCGGGAGAAAATTCTTTTTAAAAGCCCACCACTTTTGTGGCTTACTTTCTCATCATTAGCTTTATTCTTAGCAATTAAACTGGTAACACCAAATTGTAAAACGGTACCTACAGTTCTTGCAAGTAAACCTGCTTTTCTGCCAACAGCAACTTTTCTGGTTAAGTAACCGGCTCCTAACCCTAAAGCCAAATTCAAAATATTATGCTTGAATTGGGGTGATGCTGTTACTTCCGAAACTGTATTTTTTAAAATGTTAGCCGGCTTTAGCGTTTCAATAGTTTCATGAAATTGTCTTTTTAAAGCCTCTTCAGAAACATTTTTTTTTGCTTCAAGTTCAAGGATAGCATTTTTTAATTCTTCGGCCTTAAGGTTCTTTTTCATGTGCAACTTGATTAAAAACTTAATCCCATAATTTTTTTATCATGGTATCTGTGATAGGTGTCTTTAATAATTTGTCACGAAGGCTAAATAAAACAAGTCCGGCGATAAGATAGATTGCTGCTATGATAAAAAAACCATAGTACGGTCTACCCAGCCATTCTCCTATAAGAAGGGCTAAACCGATATTTAAAAATACAAAAACAATAAAACACGTTAATATCACAATAAACATTGAGATAAGCAATGATACTAAAGAGGAAGATTTATCAATAGCCTTAAGCTTGAATAAATCTATTCTTGTTTCAGCATAATTCTTAGCCTTGTCAATTAATGATTCAATTGTGCTCGATTGATTATCCATTTCTCTTACGTTTATCACCAGACCTGTTGTAATGCAGAGATTAAGAATTCATTGAATTTCTAACATCAGCCTTCATAGAAGAACCTTGATTTTGCGCTGCTCCTTTAGCCTGATTAACCATATCTCTACCTTCTGAGGCTAATCCTGTTAATTTGTCTTTAACTGTATCATATTTTTCTGCAATGGCATCACCGTATTCACCAACTTTGCCTTTTACAGAATCTGCTAATCCAGCACCTTTTTCAGCAATTTTTCTTCTTGTTTCTATGCCTTTATCGGGCGCAAATAAAATTCCAAGAATAGCGCCTGCTGCGGCACCTGCTAATAC
>JBBJOK010000270.1:0-4402 GCA_037721545.1 Chitinophagaceae bacterium | reverse complement strand
ATATGCACCCAAAGCATTTGGTTTTATTGTAAGGCATACAAAAGATAAGCAAAAGGCGGAAGAATATTTGACTAATGTTTTTCTTAAGGTTTGGCAGGAAATTGAAACACTCGGAGAAAACACAGAAAAAAAATTCCTGAAAATACTTTTGATGACCTGTAAGCCAATTTATAAAAATAATTGATTATATCAAATCAAAACTTATTGTGTAAGTTTAATCTGTGCAATGAATTCAAAAACTAAAGTATTAATTGTTGATGATTCACCTGAATTGTTAGGTGCGGTAAAACTTTTTTTAGAAACTAAATCATATGAGGTAAATACAATAGCAGATCCCCGCTTGCTTGTAGCACAGCTTAAACATAACAAACCGGATATAGCAATATTGGATATTTTCTTAAACGGAATGGGCGATGGAAGAGAAATTTGCCGATCATTAAAATCCGATAATGAAACCAAAAATATTCCTGTAATATTGATGTCTTCAGATTACAAAGTGCTGGAATACTACAAAGAAAGCCTGGCTGATGCTATGATACCAAAGCCTTTCAAAATTGGTGAGCTTATTCAAGTCATTGAATCACTTAGTTAAAAAATGAGAAACGATCTCATTGAAACATCAAACTAATCCTTGTAATTAGCCTTCGGCATGATTGCTGCATTATCTACTTAAACAAATATATTAGTTATGAAAAAGGTAATCATCTTGGTATTTTTTGCCTGCTTTACCATCTTAGGTACGTATGGTCAAACTCAGCCCGGTAACTCTGCTTATGGCCATAGTCATAAAAAAGGAACTAAAGTTAGAAAAGCCAAAAACCATCACTCCGGTACAACGCATAATGATGGACATCGCAAAGCAATTAATGTAAGGCATAAAACCGCAGTAAGAACTATAAAGGATAATGATGCACTTTCTAACACACAGCAAAGGGATATGGTAAAAGAAGCAAATACAACGCATAAAGTTGAAATGAAAAGAGAATCAATGAGCCACAAAAAAACAGGCAAAAAGTAAATACTAATATAAGTTAGCCACCTTTTCGGTGGCTTTTTTATTTCTGAAAAGCAGCCATTTAAATATGTTTTAAAAAACCGGGGTTAGCTGAAGTTAAGCAATGAGTTAAGCAAAGTGATCTATTTTATTATCTACATTTTTCAAGGTTATCCGGCTGGGTAACCTTTTTTATTTTTTAAATTTGTATATAATTATGGCTGCCCTACACAATAAAATTTCTCAAAAAGAGCTTAAGGAACTTCTTTCCAAGGAAACTGAGCCAAGAACAACGTTTAGTTTTTACCAGTATGCAGAAATTAGTGATCCAACAACCTTTAGAGATGAGCTGTATACAAACCTGAATGCATTAAAAGTATTTGGAAGAATATATGTTGCTTATGAGGGTATCAATGCGCAGCTAAGTGTTCCTGTAAGCAATTTTGATTTCTTGAAAGGCTATTTGTATTCCATTTCTTTTTTAAATAATGTTAGATTGAATATTGCAGTAGATAACCCCGATAAGGATCGGGACAAGTTTGGTAAAGGTTTTTGGGTATTAAAAATAAAAGTGCGGGATAAAATTGTTGCAGATGGTATTACAGATCCCGAGTTTGACATGAATAAAAAAGGACGATATGTTGATGCAAAACAATTCAATCTGCTTACCGTTGATCCGGCTACAGTAGTTGTTGATATGCGTAACCACTATGAATATGAAGTGGGGCATTTTGAAAATGCGATACAAATTCCTTCAGACACATTTCGTGAGCAATTGCCTATGGCAGTTGATATGCTTAAGAATAATAAGGATAAGAATATTATTATGTATTGCACAGGGGGCATTCGCTGTGAGAAGGCGAGTGCTTATATGTTGCACAATGGGTTTAAGAATGTGTTCCATTTAGAGGGAGGTATTATTCATTATTCCAATACAGTTAGGGAAGAAAATCTTGCCAATAAATTTAAAGGGAAAAATTTTGTTTTTGACGACAGGATGGGCGAAAAAATTGGTAGTGATGTTATCAGCAATTGTCATCAATGCTTAAAGCCATGTGATGAACATACAAACTGTAAAAATGATGGATGCCATTTGTTGTTTATTCAGTGTAAGGATTGCGCAAACAAATATGATGGGTGTTGTAGTGTGGAATGTAAGTCTATTTATAACATGCCCGAAGGAGAGCAAAAAGAATTGCGCAAAGGAAAAATGAATGGCATAATGGTTTTTAATAAATCCCGCCAAAGATTACGGCCAAAGCTTAATGATTAAAGATTATTCTTATTTATCTCATTAAATCTTTCAGCGCATTTACTATGCTATGCTCCATTTCATCATCGGTTAATTTTATTGGAATAAATTTTTCTCCGATTAATTTTTCATACAGTTCAATATATCTATCACTAATTGTTTGTACCCATTCATCGTTCATATCCGGTACTGTTTGCCCTTGTTTGCCCATGAAATTATTTTCAATAAGCCATTCCCTTACAAATTCTTTACTAAGCTGCTTTTGTTTTTCATTTTTTATTTGCCGTTCTTCATACCCCTCAGCATAAAAATATCTTGAGCTGTCAGGTGTGTGTATCTCATCCATTAAACAAATCCGATACCCATCAGATTCATCACCTAGTTTACCAAATTCATATTTTGTATCTACTAATATTAATCCTCTTTTGGCTGCAATATCTTTGCCTCTTGCAAATAATTGTAAGCTGAATTCTTCTATTGTTTTATATTCATCAGCGGTAACCAATCCTTTTTTTATTATATCTTTTTTGCTTATGTCTTCATCATGCCCTTCAGTGGCTTTGGTAGAAGGCGTAATAATAGGTGAGGGGAAAAAATCATTTTCTTTCATGCCTTCAGGAAGCGCAACACCACATAGATCTCTTTGGCCGGATGAGTAAGTACGCCAGGCATGGCCTGTAAGATTGCCCCTAACTACCATTTCCACACGTATCGGTTCACATTTTTTTCCTAATGCTACATTGGGTGCAGGTGTTTGCAATAGCCAATTGGGGCAAATATCTTTTGTTGCATCCAGCATGTATGCAGCAACTTGATTTAAAACCTGTCCTTTATAAGGAATTAATTTGGGAAGGATTACATCGAATGCAGAAATTCTATTACTGGAAATCATTACCAGCCATTTATTCTTTATCGTGTAAACATCCCTTACTTTTCCGCTATAAAAGTTCGTTTGTTCAGGTAATTCAAATGCAGCCATAATGCTAAAGTAAAAGGTGAAATTAGATTTACAATTTTTTATAAAAATAAGATTTGAACAATTTGTAAGTAAATGGTGAAAAATATATCTTCAAACTACAATAACAACCCTTATTTTGCTTTAAATTCTTAAACCAAACTACTATCATGAGAAAAAGTTTACGATATTTTGCTGCATTGCTTACAGCAAATATCATTTCCCTTTTTGCATTTGCTCAAACAACAACCATAAAGGGGAATGTAAAAAACAATGTTACGGGGGATATTGTTTCCTCAGCTTCTGTTATTGTAAAAGGTTCTGGTGCCGGAGCATTTACAGATGATAAAGGAAATTTTACACTGACAACTACTCAAAAACTTCCTCTTACATTAATTATATCATCTGTTGGTTTTGAATTGCAGGAAGTGAATGTTTCTAATTCTAATGATTTTCTGCAAGTGAATTTTGTTCCTGCCAGCACCTTAGGGCAGGAAGTAGTAATTGCGGCAACCCGTACACCTTCACGGATATTGGAATCGCCGGTATCAATTGAAAGGGTAAGCTTAGCAGCAATAAGAAACGCCCCTTCACCCAGTTATTATGATGCAATAGGTAATTTAAAAGGAGTTGATATGACGACTTCAAGTTTTGCTTTTAGAACACCGAGTACAAGAGGATTTAATGGTAGTGGTAATCTTAGGTTTAATCAATTAGTTGATGGAATGGATAACCAGGCACCTGCCTTAAATTTTGCTGTTGGAAGTATTATCGGTCTAACAGAATTAGATGTGGAAAGCATGGAATTACTTCCGGGTGCATCGTCTGCATTGTATGGTTCGGGAGGTATGAATGGTACGTTACTTATTAATAGTAAAAGCCCATTTAAATATCAGGGGCTTAGTTTTCAAATAAAACAAGGGGTAAATCATATTGATAATTCCCAAAGGCAAGGCGCTCCGTATTTTGACTGGAGCCTGAGATGGGCTAAAAAAGTGACTAATAAATTCGCATTTAAAATAGGGGCACAATTAATACAAATACAAGATTGGCAAGGCACTGATGTGAGAAATTTGCAGCGTAATAATGTCATCAGTTCATTAAAACCCGGAAACAGGCAAAGCGATCCCAATTATGATGGCGTAAATGTATTTGGAGATGAGGCAAGTGCAAGCTTACAGGCTTTTGGCCAGGCAGTTCG
>JBBJOK010000269.1:2062-4403 GCA_037721545.1 Chitinophagaceae bacterium | reverse complement strand
GTATGCATCAGACCATCTGCCTGTTTTATCTTTACTTAAATTGAAATAAAAAAAATATTAGGAAAAAAGAAAAGATGAGGCAAATTAAATTGGTTATCATTTATTGTTGTTTGATGCTTATCATCGGTTGTTCAAAAAATACACCTGATCCCCTACCTCCACCTCCACCACCCCCTCCTCCGCCTGTAACTTATGATGGTACGCTGCGGATAATGACTTATAATATTCATCACGCAAATCCTCCGGCATCTGCAATTATTGATGTTAATGGTATTGCCAATATCATTAAACTTCAAAACCCCGATCTGGTAGCATTGCAGGAGATTGATGTGAACACAACACGATCGGGCACCTCATTAAATCAGGCAGCAGAGCTAGGCCGCCTCACAGGATTAAAATATTATTTTGCCAAAACAATTGATTATGCAAGCGGGGAATATGGTGTTGCTATTTTATCAAAATATACAATGGATGTAACAAAGAACACACTGCTTCCCAGCCCTGGCGCAGAACAAAGAATTTTAGCTACTGCCCTCATCACTTTGCCCGATGGCAAAAAAATAGTTTTTGCCAGCACGCATCTTGATGCACAGACTTCAGAAACAAACCGCTTATTACAGATTAATAAAATTGTTGAAATATTACAACCCGAAACAAACCCGGTAATTATTGGAGGTGATTTTAATGCAGCCCCGGGCACTAATACAATCAATGCTTTGGATGCTGCATTTACAAGAACCTGTATCACTTCGTGTGGGTTTACAATTCCGGCAACCAATGCAAATAAAACAATTGATTTCATTGCTTATAAACCATCATCAAGCTTTACAGTTTTGGAACATAAAGTAATTAATGAAAAACTTGCATCAGATCATTTGCCCGTACTGGCTGTTTTAAAATTAAAATAACCATGCTATTGTGTTTTATAAAATATAGGATCATGGCAGATATTGCAGTAAAATTTTGCTTTAAATTTTTTATTTGTTTCTTCATATTTTCCATCAACCAAAATGCATTTGCTCAAAACAAGAATCTGGTTGTAAACAGCAATACACAAAATGAAAAAGCTGTTTATGATCTGATAAAACGAGTTCTGCCAAAGCATGCAAATCATTTTACCATCAGTTTTATTACTCAGGAAGATGATAAGGATCTTTTTGAAATTGAAAGCAATGCAGGCAAAATTATTTTACGTGGCAGTAACGGAGTTTCTATTGCCAGCGCCTTAAACTACTATCTGAAAAATTATGCCCATTGCCAGATTACATGGAATGGCACAAATTTAACCCTGCCTGATCAACTTCCATTAGTACCTGAAAAGATTCATCGCAAAACCCCTTACACATATCGTTATTATTTAAATTATTGCACATTTAATTATACCATGAGCTGGTGGAACTGGGAGCGATGGCAAAAAGAAATTGACTGGATGGCGCTGAATGGCATTAATATGCCACTAGCAATTCTTGGGCAAAATTCTAACTGGAGAACAGTTTACAAAAGTCTGGGGTTTACTGAAAAGGATCTGGAAGGATTTTTTAGCGGACCTGCTTATTTCAACTGGTTCTGGATGGGAAACCTTGATGCCTGGGGAGGCCCGTTACCATTATCATGGATGCAGAGCCATGAAGTTTTGCAAAAGAAAATTCTGGAAAGAGAAAGATCTTTAGGCATGACACCGATATTACCTGCTTTCACCGGGCATGTTCCTGCTTCATTTAAAGAAAAATTTCCGAAAGCAAAATTAAAAAAAACCAGCTGGGTTGGTTTTCCTCCGGTTTATATTCTTGATCCCAATGAACCGATGTTTACAGCAATAGGCAAAAAATTTATTGAAGAACAAACAAAAACGTATGGTACAGATCATCTTTATTCTGCTGATACTTTTAATGAAAATACACCACCTACCAGCGATTCCATTTTTTTAAATGATGTAAGTAAAAAAGTTTACCAGTCAATGGCTCTTGCCGATCCAAAAGCAACGTGGATAATGCAGGGCTGGCTATTTCATCATGGTGCAAAATTTTGGAAGCCCACACAAATAAAGGCACTGTTGAATGCGGTGCCTGATGATAAAATGATTGTGCTTGATTTGTGGAGTGAAAGGCACCCTGTTTGGAATAGAACCAATGCATATTATGGCAAACCATGGATATGGTGTATGCTACACAATTTTGGCGGCAACATAAATCTTTCAGGATTAATGGATACTGTTGCTACCGCGCCCTTTAATGCTTTGCACCATCCTGCTTCAGGAAAAATGATGGGTATTGGATTAACGATGGAAGGGATAGAACAGAATCCTGTAATGTATGACCTAATGATGGAGAATGTATGGAGA
>JBBJOK010000269.1:0-1962 GCA_037721545.1 Chitinophagaceae bacterium | reverse complement strand
GTTTGATGCAGTAGATGTAAGCAGGCAGGTTTTAGCAAACTATGCATCCGATGTTCAGCAACAGATAGCAGAAGATTTTAAAAATAAAAATATCAATGCCTTTAAAAATAACGCTGCAAGGTTTATTGAGTTAATTGCAGACATGGATGATCTGTTATCCACCCGGAAAGATTTTTTATTAGGTAACTGGCTGGAAGCTTCAAAAAGCTGGGGTACGAACAAAGAAGAAAGAAAGCTTTACGAAAAGAATGCCCGTAACCTTATTACCTTGTGGGGAGATAAGAATAGCCGCCTACATGAATATGCATGTAAGCAATGGTCAGGGTTACTGAATGGATTTTACAAAAAACGCTGGGAACAATTCTTTAAATATATTCAATCGGAGATGGGTAAAAATAAGGAACCTGACCTGGATCATATAGAACAACAACTTAAGAATTGGGAATGGCAATGGGTAAATGGTCAAGAGTTTTATACAACCATTCCCAAAGGTGATGCTGTGGCAAAAGCAAAAGCGTTACACAAGAAATATTTTTCGTTGATAATAAAAAACGGATCCTAATCTTATACCCGAAATTATGAATAGAAGAAAACTTTTAAAGTCAATCGGAATAAGCATTGGTGGTACTCTTATATCCACAAAGGTGTTGGCCAGGCTATCCGATAATTCATTTGAATATACCATACCTTCTAACCCGCTGCACAAGCCGATGGGTAAGCCGGTTACTGCTATAACACTTGGTGCCGGCAACCGTGGTACTGTTTACGGAAATTTTGCTGCAAACTTTCCGGGAGAATTAAAAATCGTAGGAGTAGCTGAACCAATTAAATTCAGAAATGATAAATATGCTAAAACTCATAAGATCCCGGATGAAAATCGCTTTGTTACCTGGGAGCATGTTTTTCAAAAACCCAAATTTGCAGATGCAATTATTATTTCCACGCCTGACAGGTTGCATTATGCTCCCTGCATGAAAGCGCTGGAAATGGGTTATGATGTTTTACTTGAAAAACCTATTTCGCCTTCTGAAAAAGAATGCCGTGAAATATTAGCTCTCTCAAAAAAAACAGGACGCATCGTTGCCGTTTGCCATGTGTTACGATACGCTCCCTATTTTGTAAAGATGAAAGAATTAATTGCTAAAGGCGCTGTTGGTGAAGTTATTAGCATTCAACATTTTGAGCCGATTGAACATACACATATGGCACATTCTTATGTGCGTGGTAACTGGCATAATTCAAAAGAAACTACACCAATCATTCTGGCAAAATCATGTCATGATCTGGATATTGTTAAATGGGTCCTTAATAAACCGAGTAAGCAAATTGTTGCAATGGGAGATTTAAAATGGTTTAAAAAAGAAAATGCACCCGCAGGCAGCACTTCCCGCTGTACAGATGGTTGTAAGGTGGAGAGACAGTGCCCTTATTCAGCTATTAAACAATATTATGAAAAAAGGGAACGAACTGCTGTTTTCGATCTTCCGGAAGATAAATCAATACACGGTGAAGTAATTATGGAAGGATTGAAAACAACTAATTACGGACGCTGTGTATACCGCATGGATAACGACCAGCCTGATCATTATATCACCAACATTCGCTTTGCCGATAATGTTACTGCGAGCTTTTCAATGGAAGCATTTACCTCTTATGCAGGCAGGCGCACCCGAATTATGGGGGCAATGGGAGATATGGTAGGTGATATGACAGAGCTGATTATTACTGATTTTAGGACCGGCAAACAAACAAAATTGATTCCCAAAGCTGAGGATGTGGAAGGATATAAGAACAGCGGACATGGTGGTGGTGACTGGTTATTGGCAAGAGATTTTGTGCAGGCTGTTGCACAGCAAAGTTCCAAACTGCTTACTTCCACAATTGATGAATCCATTGAATCGCACATCATGGGTTTTATGGCAGAAGAAAGCCGCAAGAAAGAAAAAATAATGCAGATAAAGA
>JBBJOK010000268.1:0-4407 GCA_037721545.1 Chitinophagaceae bacterium | reverse complement strand
AAAAGGGCAAATATTAAAAAGGATATCATTCCAATAAATTCGATTATTGGCGCAAGAAATTCAAAAAAAAACCAATACGGGAAACTGACCATTCCCAATAACCCATAACGTGGATTAAAAAACATTATCTTATGCATGCGGAGTGTTTCAATGGTTCCTCTGGTCCACCGGTTTCTTTGTCTCCCTAAAATTTTATAATCAGCAGGTGCTTCTGTCCAGCATAAAGGGTCTGGTATAAATGTTACTTTATATGGAAAATTATTTTCTTCCATATAACGCCGCATCCGTACTATTAGCTCCATGTCCTCACCAACTGTTTTTATATTATAACCCCCGCATTTTATAACTATATCTCTATCGAATGCGCCAAATGCACCTGAGATGATCAACAACCCGTTAAGCCTGCTCCATGCCATTCGCCCTAATAAAAATGCACGGATATATTCTAATGTTTGTATTCTTGGGATAAGCTTTTTGGGTAAATTTACTTTAATTAGTCTGCCATTTTCTATCTGGCAATCATTTGCAATTCGAATAACTCCTCCGGATGCGATTACCCGAACTTTCGTTTCCTCAATAAAAGGTTTTATCATTTTAAGCAAGGCATCCTGTTCAAGCACACAATCCACATCTACACATACTATGTACCCAAACCGGGCTATGTTTACACCAACATTTAAGGCATCTGCTTTTCCTCCATTTTCTTTATCAACAATTATCAGTTTGTGAAATACGGGGTTATTGCTTTTATATATCCCCTTAATTTTTTTTGTTGGAATTTGTTCATTTACAAATGAATTGGTTTTATAAAGGTCATAGGCTGAAATTAATTTTGCAAGTGAGTCATCTTTACTCCCGTCATTAATTATTATCAGTTCAAGTGTGTTATAATGTATAGATAGCATTGATCTTACATTAGCAATAATATTAGCGCCTTCATTATAAGCAGGGGCTAAAATACTTATGCCAGGAAGCTGTTCGGATGCAGCAAGAACCCTGAAATCAGTAAAGCTGTTCTTATGCATATATTTTGTTATTTCACCTATGGAATATATGCCTATAAAAAGTGAGAAGAACAGCAAAATTATTGTGTACAAAAGAATACCATACGTAAAAACATTAAATAATACTTCATGCCAGCTCATTCTTAACCCTCATTTTAATTTTTGTCGAAATTCCTTCGCTTGTTATACACCCCTATACTGGAGTTCCTAATCCGGTTTGAATATTTTTTAAATGCTCCTTTAACGGTGGTTCTATTTCCTTAAATTCTTCAATTGCCTGCTGAGCCAGTTCTACAAGACCCTCAACTTTTTCCGCTTTGCCATTATCTTCCAACTGCTTCATAACACCTAAAAGGTCATTTGCTTTTAACAGCCCTACACTGCTTTTTAATTTATGAGCCGTTTTATATACATCCACAAACTGATGGGCTCTACATGCTGCCAGCAAATCCTCCAATCTATCAGGCGTGTTTGTTAAAAAAATAGTAAGTACTTCTGAGATGTATTCATTATCATCCATCTCTTCTAAAAGGCTAAGGTCAAATAAGCTGTGAGTATTAAGCTTATCAGCCTCAAATGTATTATCGCTTATTGGCTCAACGTTAAGCAATAAACTTATTCTTTTATACAAGAAGGCAAAATCAAAAGGCTTTGAAAGGTAATCGTTCATGCCTGCCTCTATACATTTTTCTCTTTCCCCTTTTAATGCCGTAGCCGTCATTGCTATAATAGGAATGGTAAGCCTCATTACACTTCTTATATACCTGGTTGCAGCATAACCATCCATTTCATCCATTTGTAAATCCATAATTATAATATCGTAATCTGTGCTTTCTTTAAGAAATGCAATTGCTTCTAATCCATGATTTGCAACGTCTACTTTACCTCCAGCTTTTTGCAACACATGCCTTATCACTTTTTGATTCACATCATTATCTTCAGCAACAAGAAATTTTTTGCCTATAAGGAGTGATTCATATTCTTTGGAATCTTTCCCTATAAATGCTGCCGAAATTTTGGCATCGCTGAAATGATAAGGTATGTAAAATTGAAATGTACTTCCACTGTTTAAAGTACTTTCAACAGAAATTGTTCCGTCTTGTAATTCTATTAATTGTTTGGTAATGGAAAGGCCTAAACCTGTACCTCCATATTTTCGGGATGTATTTAAGTCTGCCTGTGTAAAACTTTCGAATATTGCATTTATTTTATCGGTTTCAATACCAATACCTGTATCTGTAATTTTAAAATTTAATACTACTTCATCAATAGATTGTTTTTGTATTGATATATTAACAACTACACTTCCCTGGGGCGTAAATTTTATAGCATTACCTATGAGGTTTACAAGAATTTGATTAAGCCGGTAAGGGTCTCCTTTTATCATTTCAGGAACCGCTTGATCTACATTAAACTGCAAAAGCAAACCTTTTTTTGCTATCCGATGATGAAATATAGCTTTAATATTATCCAACACCTCTATCAGGTTGAAATCGATTTTTTCAATTGTTAACTTGCCTGCTTGTATTTTAGACAGATCGAGAACATCATTGATGATTACTAATAAATTATCTGAAGAACGTTTTATGGTTTTAGTGAAATCTTTCTGCTCATCATTTAAGGAGGTTTCTAATAAAAGATCTGTCATTCCCCTAATGCCATTCATAGGTGTCCTTATCTCATGACTCATATTCGCAAGAAATTGTTCTTGTAGTTTTTGTGCATCTTCTGCTATTTTTTTAGCCTGTATCAATTCCTGTCGTTGGTTTATTCTATCAGTCATGTCGTAGCTAATACCTATTAGACCCATAACCTTGTTTTGATCATTTATAAAAGGTATTTTAGAAGTTAAAAACCAGGTTTCTTTTCCTTCTTTATCTATGCTTGTTGTTTCTTTATTTAATATTGCTTTTCTGCTCGTGAATACTTCCATATCTTCTTGTATGGAAATCTTAGCATTTTCGCTTGGGTATAAATCAAAATCATTTTTGCCTAATACTTCATCTTCATTTATAGCTTTTGAATAATTTAATTCGCTTTTATTTATTAAAGTTTTCCTCGATTGCAAATCCTTCATATAAACATTCATTGGCAAAATGTCTATAATTGTTTTCAATAGTTTTTTTCCATCAGAAATTTCGCGTTCTATCTTTTTTCTTTCAGAAATATCTGTTGCAATACCACTTATTCCATAAACTTTATCTTCTGCATCCACCAAAGGGAATTTACAGATAAGAATAGTATGCATTCCGTCGTGCATTTGAATAACTTCTTCAAGCTCTACCTGTTTGGCTGTTCTCAATACCTCATCATCAGTAGCTTTAAAACGCTGGGCCTGATCCTTATCAGTAAAATCAAAATCTGTTTTACCAATAACAATATCATCCGTTACGTTCAATGCCTCTTTAAATTTTTTATTAGTAAGAATGTATTTGCCATTTATATCTTTTACATAAATTAGTGAAGTAGTATTGTCAAGTATGGCTTGTAAGCGTTCCTGATTTTCGAAAAGTTTTACCTCATATTTTCTAATTACCTCAGCCAATTCCTTTTTTGCTGAAATATCTTTTACAACGCATTGAAAACCTACCGGAATATCATTTTCGGTTAATAAAACAGCGGATTGCTCCACATATTTTAAGTCTCCCTTTTTTGTTCGGATACAAAATTCCATCTGCGTTTCTTCTATCTTATTTTGCACCTGGTTCTTATAGCTTGCTTTAACATCACCCATACATTCAGTATCTATTAATTGAGTAAAATGCATGCCCAGTAATTCCCCTGTACTATAACCTGTTAGCTGATAGGCTTTGCTGCTTGCAAAAGTTATTTCACCTTTAAAATTTGTAGTATACATAACAACACCTGCATTTTCAATCAGGCTGCGGTATTTGATTTCATTCTCTGCGAGGTCATCTTTAGCTTCAATGAGTGCCAGTTCAGCCATTTTGCGTTTACTATCTGCTTTGTTTAAAGATTTTGCTGTTAACCACAATAAGAGGGATGAAATGGTAATAATAGAAATACTACCTATCGCGGAGCCAAATTCGGGATCGAATAAATTATATCGCTGTCCTTCTAATCTTAAAAAACCTACTAATATAGGCACAGCAATACCTATAGGGATTAGTCTTCGGGCAATATATCCACCTGAATTTTTGTGCATTATAACACTCATTAAACCAAAGCGATAGTTGGATAAGAGAACTCCTGTTGATAATAGCAAAAACGTAATGGCAGTATGAAACCTCATCGGAAGATAAACTGATAACCGATAAAGTGAGGTTGCAGAATACAAATAACCTATAATGGCCAGCAAGCTTATAATAAACACTGATAGTGCTAATAATTGAGAAGGCACATAGCTTCTTTTTTTTCTGCTATTTACTAATAATAAACTTAA
>JBBJOK010000267.1:0-4434 GCA_037721545.1 Chitinophagaceae bacterium | reverse complement strand
CACCTGATTACTGATAAACTGCCGCAGGCCCAGCAGCGCTTTTTTTAAACTTTTTTGTAACTCAATCCTGCAATGGATTGCGGCTGTTTTTACCAACTATTTTTCAGTATTATACCCAAAAATATCTAAAATAGAAAAGAGGCTGGTGCATCACCAACCTCTTTTCTATTTAATTTTTGTACTCCCTAATATTTAATAAACGGCTGAGTATTTAATAATCTTCCCCTTTCATCCGTCACTGTGATTATATATTTTCCGCTCATTAATATGCGTGCCGGAACATGAATTTTTGAATCACCCTGTTGAACTGTTATTTTTCGTGAGATCATTTGCTGCCGTATTTCGTTAACTATCTCCATTCTTACCTTTTGCTGTGTTGGGGCATTTACCAATATGGATCCATCTTCATACACTGGGTTTGGAGTTAACTTATTGAATGTCCAGCTTCCATTATCTTTTGCCATTATACTTTTAGATGATTGTGTAGAATTAACCATCATTAATGATACGACAGTACCAAGTGCATATGATCCATTAACTCTTTCAGTATGCGTAATAGTATAGATTGCTCCCACACCCGGAATAACTGTATATACAGGTATATAACTTTTTGTATTATTATGAGCAGCAGCACTATATGAAATTGCCTCTACATGATAAACATTGAAAGATGTTCTGCTTTTACCAGTTGTAGCTTCAAGCCCCTGCAACTGCGCCTCTGTAAAGAACAGGCTAATTACATTTGAAGCCTTATAGCTTAAAGCTGTTTCAATGCGGATGACCTTATCGCTAACCTTATGTAATCCCTGATGATTTTGGTATAAATTGAATCCGTTTGTGCCTGCTTTTTCAACGTATACATTGGTACATCCAAAATCTTTGGTGGATGCATTTTTTACTTTACCAACAACCTGTCCATCCTGAGTGCTGTAAAAATATACCTCTTGTCCTGATGCCAAATTTTCTCTTCCTCCATGGCCAAGGTCATTCTCAATAGTTCTTGGGGCAGCACTAACAGTTACATTATCAACACTGGCACTGTATGGTCCCCCTGCATTGGTATCATTGAACCAGCGGAAGCCTAAATAAAATTGTTTATTAGCCAGGGATGCTGGCAAAGTACCTGTAACTGTACCACTTTTGGGAGTTGGGGATGCATATTGAGTGAAATCTCCCGAAGTAAGTTCAGTGAAGTTTATTCCATCAAGTGAATAGGCAACTGCCATATAATCAAATACAGGTAAATTCTCGGGATCATCAACAACTCCTTCAAGATCTACTTCACCCTGCACAGTATAATCAAATTTTAAACTAACTACGGTTAAACCTCTAGCATCGAGCAATGGTGATTTAATGATGGTTTGGCTGGGGCTAACATTATTGTAAGTGCCGTTTGGTAATTGTGATCCTGTGATTCCATCTTTACCGGTTATTGCCAGTTTATTATCAAATATTCCCCATTGATTTTTTCCATTGGCAACTGGATCTCCATTTGCAGCTTCAGGCAATTCCAATATTTCTGTCCAGTTTGCCGGATCAGTAAATCCATCAGCTCTTGTAAATGTTTCATTCAATAAAGTTACCTGGCCATTACCAATTACCGGTACAACATCATCATCAAGAATTGTAAGACGATAAGATGAATTAACAGGGTTGGTGCCGCTATTAGTTACAGTTAAATTAAGTTGCACGTATTCATCACCTTCCACCACTCCATCATTTTTAATTGTTACAATAAACTCTTTTTTAACAGTAGTAGCCGTAGTGTTAGAAAGTGATGTTGATGATAAAGTATAATCAACAATTGAGGTGGCTGTACCTGAGGCTGCTATTGTAGCTGTGGAGTTTGCAGGCATTATCACAGTAATATTAAAAGTTTTTGTAGCAGCACATCCATTAGATGGTGTTCCTTCTGATACTGATCCACCCGGCTGCATTACATAACCAAATGTGGTAATGCACGATTGATTAAATTTAGCACCTACCCCCACCGCATACCATGCATTGGTAACACTTTCTACCATAGGGCTACAGGAATATCCGCTTAAATCTGTAGCAACAGCAATAGATACTTCTCTTGCTTCTGCGTATGTGGCTGTTGTTGATAATAATAATTCTGTTAGGTAAGCAATTCGCTCAGATACATTAAATCCCAAACCAGTTACCTGATAAGGATTTGCAGGATGTTGTAATTCTACAGGGCCTGTAGTAACCGCATCATTAATACCATCATCTTCACCTGCATAAATGGCATCAGGGCCTGAGCCAGTGCCAGAACCAACTGTAAGTAGATAAAACCATTTATTTAAAACACCGCTGTTTGTATGAACCCCGCACTGATCGTTTGCCAGAGTTGGAGAGCAATCCTGTTTTTTCCAATATTGCCCGCCATATGTATCCGGATCTGTAATTGCCTTAGGATTGTCCATGCGCCGCAATGGAACAGCGGGATTTGCCGAGATTTGTTCACCAATATAAAAAGGCTTGTACATGGCGCCAAGTGAAGCATCAACATTTTTTATCGCATAATTTTCAACAGTGGCAGCCCATATATCACTAAACCCTTCATTCATTGCCCCGGATTCTTTTGCATATACAAGGTCTGATGTAAACTGACAAACACCATGTCCGATCTCATGTGCACATACATCCAATGATGTTAAAGGTTTAAATCCATTTGCAGTTGTACCAGAACCATCGCCATATGTCATTACCGATCCATTCCAGAAGGCATTATCAAAAGCAAGTCCGGAATGAATAAAGCTTTTTATCTTACCATCTTTGTCATCAAAGCTCAGGCGGTTTTGTTTAGACTTCCAGTAATCATATACAACACCTGCGCCCCAGTGGGCATCCCAGGCGAAATCGTCATTTTCTGATTCCACTGCTCCACCACGTTTATGCTCCGGAAGTGTCCAGTTATTATCTACATCCGTAAAAGATTTTCCCTGTGCATATAAGAGTGGAACTTTTAGAGGCAGGCCACCAACACCATTAAGGTCATAGGTTTCAACTCCATTACCTCTGGTGTCATCTATCAATGCATAAGTAGCCGAACCTGGAATATATAATTCAGTTGGATTGCTTGCAACCAATGGTAAGCCATTGTGTGGATCATTTCCACTGATCTGTTTAACCTGGATATTTCTTGTACCTGCATACCGAGTTTGTACAGAAGCAGAAACCGAATTTAGTGAATGCGGAATTTCATCTACATGTTTTATTATAGCATCTACCAAAAGAATTTTACCATTGTTTGCATCCACATAAACCCATGACCGGCTCAACGGCTCTGATGCATAAATATTGAATTTATAGGCAAGCCTTACTTCGGCAACACCTACTTTATCAAAGTCACGGATTATAACAAGCTGCCCTCCAGGAGAGGATTCTACCAATTCTTTTTGAAGTGCTTGTTTTATTTTTACATCAGTAGTATTATTTATTCTTTCCCTGATAACATCAGGAACGTATTTTTTTGCATTTACCCTGTTTTTGGCATATACCAAAGCCTGCTCTTTTGTTAATGATGGCCTTGTGGATAGAGAAACTGGAACATCGTACCAGGCGCCATTTAAGAATTCAGCACGCCCATTATTGATGTATACTTTAAATTTTGCCCTGTCTACTTTAATGCCTTTGAAATATTGTTGAAATTCCAACACTTCCTTTTCACCTGTCTTTGTTTCTTTATCCATCAATGCCTCATCAATACCAGATCGTGCCCCTACAAAATTCTCCAGGGCAGGTTTAACTCCAGATTTGGAGTAGGTTTCGCCTTTCGACCGCAATGAAATAAATGATGGTGTTTGCCTTTCTTCAGAGATAGTAACCGAAGATACTTTTGCATCTGCTAATACTCTTTTTCGTGACTCTTCACCCTTTGCCTTTGGGGTTTGAGAGATGGTAAAAATGGGAGAAGTAAGGAGGATCAAAACCGCAGCGATCCTAAAAGAAAATAAAAGTTGCTTCATACATAGATGTTTTTGTTTTAAAAAATTTTTTTATAAAAAAATTGTTACCTCAGAGGTAACGAGATTAAAAAAGTATGTTTTTTTAATCTGCACGTACCAAATATAAAAAAAATAGTTAAAAAAAACTTTTTATTTTATAAGTTTTTCTAAAAAAACTTTCATGTTATTTAAGCTTACCAATGCCGGAAAGTTTCTTTAAAAAGATGTAAAATCTGGCACAGAAATATTCATGAAAAAATGAATGAATCATTTCTTTCAATTAGGTATAATTGAGCGGTTCTTGCCCTTATATTCTTTATTCCTTGAAATAATCTCAGTTTTCCGATACATCATTCATTCATCATCTTGTTAACCAATCAACTTTACTTATTTTGTGGGATAACTATTTAAATGCTTTAATAAATACAAAAAGCAAAATTGATTAATACAGAAACTTTTTAAGCTATGATTAAATATTCCT
>JBBJOK010000266.1:0-4444 GCA_037721545.1 Chitinophagaceae bacterium | reverse complement strand
GGAAAGTGTGTATATGGGAAACTGTATCGAGGGTTCGAATCCCTCACTCTCCGCAGCCTAATGATTTTTTAGTTTTAAATGCTTGCAAATATTATCTCCGCAAGCATTTTTCTTTTTAGTAGTTCACAAAAAGTATTTTATTCTCCAAATTTCTGAGGTGTCCATTAGGTGACCAAATCGTATATCAACGTTTGGGTCACCCGTAATTGAAATAAGTGATTTGGATTACAGTAATAGATATGCCTAAAAACGCCTAAAAATAATTGGATTTCGTTACCTTTTTTTTAATACCAGATAAATTTTTTATCTTTGCTTTCATTAAACATTATGTCTTTATACCTCCTCATTTATCTGAAGAGATGTAAAGTCAACACCCAAAAAAAGTCCCCTCTTTTCTTAAGAATCTCCTTAAACGGTCAAAGGACTGAAATTGCTTTGAGACGTTTTATAGACCCAGAACAATGGGACAATATTCGTCAATGTGTTAGAGGCAGGAATGAACAGGCTGCTTCCATTAACCAGCAGATAGAAAGCTATAAGTTGGCTATTCATAATCACCATTCACGATTAGTAAAAAATGGTGAGCAGATAACTGCGCATTCTTTAAAATCTGCTTTCTTGGGTATTGACAAGAATAAAAAATCATTAATTGAAGCTTTCACCTACCACAATCTAAAAATTAAGGAACAAGTAGGTAAAGGTTATGCCCTTGGAACTTATAAACGCTTTGAAACTACTTTGAAGTTAGTAAAAGAGTTTATAGACAATAAGTACAAAATAGATGATATTATTCTTCAAAACATCGACTTAGAATTTATAACAGAATTTGATTACTACTTGCGAGTGGTAAGATGCTGCTGTAATAATACTACAGTAAAGTATATTAAAAATTTCCAGAAAATAATAAATCTGGCTATCTCATTATCGTGGTTAGAGAATAATCCTTTTAAGAATTATAAATGTAAAATCGAATCAGTAGACAGGGACATTTTACATGAACATGAAATCGAAGCAATTCTAAATAAGAATTTTTCAATAGAAAGATTGACCCAAGTAAAAGATATTTTTTTGTTTGCATGTTATACAGGATTGGCTTATGCCGATGTCCAAAAGTTGACAAATGATAACTTAATTATTGGCTCTGATGGTGGAAATTGGATTCAGGTAAATAGAACAAAAACTAATTCATTATCAAGGATTCCAGTTTTACAAATTCCACAAATTATTTTAAATAAGTATAGATATAATCCTTACTGTTTAAAATTCAATAAGCTTTTGCCTGTTTTATCTAACCAAAAAATGAACGCTTATTTAAAAGAGATAGCTGACATGTGTAATATACAAAAGCACCTAACGTTTCACGTAGCTCGTCATACGTTCGCCACCACGGTAACTCTTAGCAACAAAGTTCCTATTGAATCAGTTTCTAAGATGTTAGGGCATAAGTCTATAAAAACAACTCAGCACTATAGTAAAGTATTAGACCAAAAGATAAGTGAGGATATGAACGCTCTTAGATTAAAGTATTCTTCTAAAACATTATTGTCACAATCAAAAATTGCATAATATTTTGTAACTAAACCCTAAAAATATGAACCTAAATTTACCCACCTACGAAGACTTACAATCCCTTAAAACGGATATTATCAGTGAGCTCAAAGCTCTTTTTAATCCACAGCAAAATGATACTTGGCTTAAATCTATTGAAGTAAAAGAACTTCTTGGATGTTCAGACTCAACACTCCAAAAACATCGCCTAACGGGTAGACTTCCGTTTACCAAACTGAGTGGCACGTATTACTATAAACGTGACGATATACAAAACTTACTGAATAGGAAGTAGAAAAGAATCCAACAGTTCAAATCAAATTACAAATCACAAGTAAAGGCTTTTACTCTTAGACAAGAGAAGAAATCTTTATGCGTAAGCTTAAAACGAATAAGATGAATAAAATTAGAAGTCTGATTATCTCAATCAGAAAACAATACCCCCAATATTCTCCTGAACAATTATTTCAATCTGTACTTAAAGAAATTATTAAAAATGGATTTTACTCCAATAAGGAATGCGAGATAATCAAGGAGGAAATATGGGAACGATTAATGAACAGCAACGAAGCTTTTAAAGTTGCATAAAACAATTTTTATATGGAAAATAATATAACAAACCAACCGACTTGGGTTAAAACGGGAAAACAAATTTTGGACTTAAAATTAACTGAAGTCCCCACCTTGGTAACACCCATTATCCCTAAATATGGAGCTATTTCTTTAGCGGGAAGTAGCGACCTTGGGAAAAGCTATTTACTATTACAATTAGCACATGCCATTATCACAGGCTCAGAAAATTTCCTTGGCTTTAAATTAAATGCAAGTCATAACTCAGTAATCTATTTGTCAACCGAGGATGATGAATATAGCTTATGTCCCAGATTAACCAACATGTCTAAAGAAATTACGAACTTATCTAATTATGACAATTTAAGAGTGCTATTTGAAACTAAAGACCTAATAAAACGTCTGGATAGTCTTCTGACAAGTAAGAGTGCAGATATTGTTATCATAGACACTTTTACGGATGTGTTTGATGGTGATATGAATCAAGCTAATAAGGTAAGAAGCTTTATTCAGCAATTTAAGGAGCTTGGTGTTAAACATAAAACGTTACTCATCTTTAATCATCATTGCGGGAAGAAGAATGATTATAGAGCACCTCATAAGGATAATCTTTTAGGGAGCCAGGGATTTGAATCCAGTATGAGGGTTGTATTTGAGTTAAGAAAAGATTTCAATAATCCTGAGATACGCCATTTGTGTATAGTGAAAGGAAATTACTTAACTGAAGAATACAAGAATTCAAGCTTTGCGCTTCATTTCAATTTTAAGGATGGATTTAGGAATACAGGGACGAGAACAAATTTTGATAAGCTTATAAAATCTGAAGACCAGCAGCATTTAAAAAATGCAAAAAGAGAAAGAGTATTAGCTCTCAAAGAAAGCGGACTATCTTATCGCCAAATCTCAGAAAAATTAAAAGAAGAAGGAATTGAAGTATCTAAAACGGTAGTGGGTGACATTTGTAATTACAACTGTCCGTCCGTCCTGATACCCTTAGAGAAAACGTCGGACGGACAGGCTGCTTAAGCAAGAACTTATACATCCCTCTTCTTCCCCTGCCTGTCTTTTCTCTTTTCAATGATTTTATCTTTTTCCCCCTTAGTAAATGGTTCCCCACAAACTGAGCATATATAGTCAATATGCATCCCTAAGTAGTATTCCTTTTTTATAGAGGGGTGTTCGCATCCCTGTTTGTCACCTTCGCTTGATTTATCTCTAATTGAAATTTCCATACAGCTAATTTAAAGAAAATTTGAATTTAATGAGGGTTAATAGCAATGTGATGGGCAATCAAAAAAATATTTTCTTTGGCTGTGATGGTTACAAAAAAAATTTTTGCCATCGCCAAGCCCTAACGTTAGCTGCAACTCTTATGAAGCCTCTAAATATTTCAATCCTTATCTTATTGCCACATCATAGCCGTGAAAATAGAAGGCGGAACAGATACTAGTATTATTCAAAAAATACTGGGACATAATGATATTAAGACTACGTTGCGATGTACCCATGTTAGCAATGCAACATTGCAAAAAATAATAAGCCCGCTTGTAAACTTAAATTAAAATTTTAAAAAAATGCGAACTTCGCTTTTTTGTCCTTAAAAAGAAAAAACAATCAAAGTAATGAGACAATTATTGGGGGTATTAAAATTCTTTGCTTCTTTAATATTGGTTATAAGTTTTATTAGTTGTTGTAAAATTTCGTTTAATAGTTATACGGGAGCAGCGATAGGTTTGGCAATCATGGCATATTTTTTAATTTTTGCTGTTTATATCTATTACCTGTTGCGTACCGCTTTATGGAATTTTAAAAAGGTAGGTTACTCCATTAATGCGCTTCTTGGAATTGGCTTTTTACTTCATCTCTTTTTTTGCATATTTATGATTTACTATGTCGTTGCCTACCATGCAGCGTTCATATTAACAGTAATACCTGTTATTGTTCTATTTGCATTATCAATCAGTATATACGATTTTATTAAGTTTTGGAAGGGATGGAAAAATAAAAAGCACAACCTTAATTAATTTCTCAAAAAACTTATCTGGGTTCAATAAATATATCATTGCCAAATTATCTTTACTTTGGCTTTTGCTTTTTGCCACTTCGCAAACACCCGAGCCGTTGTAGGCAATTTTTCGACATCAGGTTTCATAAAATAATACAGCGGCAAAACTTCGTAAAGCAAGATGAAATTTAGTAAATACAATATCACGCTTAGCTAAAATCTATAAACCACAATTCATCAAAACGCTAACTAATATATTTTATACTCAAAATTTCGCTGTAAGTACCTCCACTGCATGATCCTTTAATTGAAACCTGTTGA
>JBBJOK010000265.1:0-4448 GCA_037721545.1 Chitinophagaceae bacterium | reverse complement strand
AAACAGAAGAGTTACAGGGTATTAGTTTTAGGATAGGAGAATACAAATACAAAGGAAGTGAAATTGACAGAAAATTTTCTATCAATAATCTCAAAAGAACAATAGAGCAGCAGACACAAAAACAATTATTGCGACAACATTTTTCTCCCAAAACAAAACCTGATTTTGATAATAATGTTGAAAACAAAAAAGAGCAAAAGAAAAGTGAAAATATTGTCGAGCAGTTATTGAAGCCGGAAGAAATTTACCAGCAATTACCAAATCAGTGGAGCTTTGGAAAAAAGCAAAAGAAAAAAAGGAAAGAAATGCATTTATAATTTAAAATTATTGCGATGAACCAGGTTTTATTAGAAACAATTGTAGAAAAACTGGAAGGTTTAGAAATAAGTTTACTGAAAGAAAATAAAACAGGCAATGATGAAGCGATGCAAAAAGATTTGCTGAAAGAAATAAAATTATTTCAATCAGAAATTGCAAAGTTTTCGCCTCAATTTAAAGTAAGCAATGAGAAAATAGATAATCTTTCAAAAAATATAGAAGTTTTAAATTTTAAATTAGAAAAAGGAGTAAGCGAAGAAATTAATCATAGGCATCATTTGCACAAAGGCATTTGGATTTCAATAGGATTATTTCTCACTTCGCTTATGTTGTTATACGGTTGGATAAATTGTTACAGCGCAAAGAAAGCTTTTGAAACAAATGATATAAAGTATCGATATTTAAAAGTCAATGGAAATGTTAGCTTATTAAGGCTCTTATATCAAACAGATAGTTTGTACAATTTGAATAATGATCTTTTTACTACACGGGTTAATGATAGAGAAGAATCTTTTGCTCATCAGGCGGAACTGCTTAGGCTTGCTGGTGAAAAGAAAAGAAAAATAAAATGATGAAGAATAAGGTGTCAAAATAGTTGTTTACCAACCTATTGGTTATGGTCTTTTCATCAAAAATAATATGCTCCCCTTCCCGCCCACGCAGTGGCATTGGCGAAGTACATATTCCCGATAACGAACCCGGCTCATCCATTATGCCCGGCAAAGTAAACCCCACACAATGCGAAGCCCTCACCATGATAGCCGCACAGGTTATGGGCAATGATGTTGCCATAACAATTGGCGGCGCCACCGGGCATTTTGAGCTCAATGTTTTTAAGCCCGTGATGATCTATAACTTTTTGCACAGCGCACGGCTGCTGGGCGATGGCTGCATAAGCTTTAACGATAAATGTGCCGCAGGCCTTGAGCCCATTATGGAAAACATAAAAAAGCATGTAGACAATTCACTCATGCTCGTTACCGCACTCAACACAAAAATTGGTTATTACAAAGCCGCCGAAATTGCCCAGAAGGCACACAAAGAAGGCACCACCCTAAAAGAGATGGCAGTAAAACTCGGCTACGTTACCCCCGAACAATTTGATGAATGGGTTGACCCGAAGAATATGGTGGGTGAGTTACCGAAGTAAACCTGAACATTGAATATTGAGTGTTGAATATTGAATATTTTTTTCTTTTGTTTACCAGCAGAAGTATTTCATAGCATCTTCGTTGTGTCACTCACTTGTACCTCTGGCTCTCTGGGCGGCTTTTATTGAAGCGAGAATATTAGCAAAACTACACCGACATAGACATTTGAAAAAAGATGTGAGTAAGATCACTAACCTTATGAATATAACTGATTCAGAAGTTTTATACGTTGAGTAATTTTCTTTTGAAAACTTTTTGGCGACAACACTTTTACATTTTCGCCAAACGACAAAATCAGTTTCTCTAATTCATGGTTTGGAATTACTGTAATAGAAACCTCTAAACCGTTTTCATCATGCTTATGCTTTTGGGTTGGGTGTAAAGGTTTGGTGACAATATAAGGTGCTTGACTTGCACAAAAGAGAAACTTTATTTCCAAAGCAGTTTCACCGCTTTGTTTTGTTACTCCTATGAAGTCGTAGAAGTAATCATCCCAATCCACATCAGTAAAATTGTATTTATCCTTTACTTCTTCAATGTTTTTTATCCTATCAAGTGCTAAGTTCCAATTTGCATTTTCCATTGCAGGATTAAGGCCGAAAGCAAACCAACGATTATTGAACTGCTTTAAATAGTAAGGATGAAAAGTAATATCGTAAGGTATCGGACTTTTGAAATCCTGGTAAGAAACTTTCAAAACTCTTTTGTTGACGATAGCATTGAATAACGGAGTGATGTAAGCCATACCCTCATAATCTGCATTGCTATCAAAAGAAATAATTTCCCTATCAACTAACACCAAGCCAAGTTTGGTTTCGAGTGCTGGTATTATTTCATTGACCCATTCAAATTGTGGCATCCCTTTAAATCTTGTCAACACATGAATTGCGGACTTCAATTGCCTTGCCTCTGTTTCACTCAAAGGTTGATTATTAATTGAAAAATCAGTGTCTTCATATCTAAAATAGACAGTTTTACCTTCAACATTTCTTTCAATCGGTGCTTTCCAAATTTTATACTCCATCGCCTTTAAGTCTTCATAGAGTTGAGTTTTTCCAATTTTCATTGGCATACCGGTCTTTGGATTGACTTCATCTTGCAATGCATCATTTGCTGCATCAAGTAAATCTTTCCAAGTCCATTTTCTTCCACGGTTGCGTAAACATCTGTCATACGCAAGGTAACGGGTGAGTGCTTTTTTGTTGATTGACATATTAGTTCAGTTTGACTGAACTAATGTAGTATTTGTTTGCATTAGAAACAAAATCAATATGCAAAACATCAATAAAAGAAAGAAACCATATTAGTTCAGTTTAACTGAACTAATGACTTTGATTATTGCTGCTGAAATCAATTAACAACAAAAACTAAAACCCAAATCATATGTGTGTGACATGTTCAACAGCTTACGCTAGCAATGTAAAGACAGCTATCGCAGCAAATCCATCCTTCAAAGCAATTTGCGAATTCAACATTCAGCATTTTCCTATTGACGGATATTTGAAATATTACAGATCACTTTCAAATGGAATTGCTATTCTGCAAACACACGAACAACTAAACGCATACTTAGCTTGCTATGCAGATATGCACAGGCATAAACTGAATTTGACATTTGATGAATTGTTCAAAGACACAAACCTACTTGGACAATCAATAGAAGTAGTTGATTGGGGGTGCGGGCAAGCATTCGCATCATGCGTGTTAATAGATTATATCAAAGAACACGACCTTAATGTTGACCTTTTTAAATTCCATTTAATAGAACCTTCCTATCCGGCATTAATAAGAGGAAGCGAACACATTGAAGCAATCTATCAACGCACCCCAAAACCAGAAACCGTTTTGCTGAATGAAAGAGCTGACACTCTTTCAGCAAAGCATTTGAGGACAAATAGAAATTCAATCAAAATTCATTTGTTCTCAAATCTTATTGATATTTGCACATTGAATTTACAAAGTGTAGCTAATACAATAAAACAAAGCCAAGCGGGAACAAATTATTTTGTTTGTATAAGTCCACAAAACCAGGGAAGTTCACGACTGAAAACATTTTATGAAATGTTTCCGCAAGCAAACTTGCTTTCAGAAAAGTCCGATTCAATACTTGCTCAAATTTTCAGACCTAGTGCAATGAGAAAAGTTAATCATTCTGTTTCAAGAGTTCAATTTATTTTCAAAACCAATTTGTAAAATCTATATATTTAGGAAAGATGAATATGACAAATCAGACACCCGATTTATTCAACCAAAGTGTTGAACAAACAAATCCTTTGATTCAATTGAATGATGCAGAACTTCTGTATTATCCCACATTCTTTGACAAGAATGAAAGTGATAAACTTTTTACATCTTTGCTTGAAAATATTAGCTGGCAGCAAGACAAAATTATGATGTATGGGAAAGAGTTGCCACTGCCACGACTTTCAGCATGGTATGGAGAAAATCAAAAACCATACACTTATTCTGGAATTACTTTACAACCTTTACCCTGGACAGAAGAACTAATTTTAATCAAATCAAAAATTGAAGAAGTTGCGAAAGTAAAATTTTCAAGTGTGCTGCTTAATCGTTATAGAGATGGGCAAGATTATGTCGGTTGGCACGCAGATGATGAAAAGGAGTTGGGAAAAAATCCTGTAATAGGATCAGTAAATTTCGGGGCAACAAGAAAATTTCAGTTACGCAGAAAAGATGATCATAAACAAAAGTTTGAAGTGGACTTACAACATGGAACCTATTTAGTAATGCAACAAGCCACACAACACTTCTGGCAACACCAAGTTCCAAAAACTGCAAAGAAAATTGGAGAACGACTGAATCTTACTTTTAGAGTAATTAACTAAAAAGCTATTTTTGAACTTAAAGTGTCAACGTAAGGTTTTGAATTTTTCATTGCGTATTCGCAATGTCATACCATAACAATTGTAAGCTCCCCCGAAGTTCGTCCATTTAAAAGTTGAATAAATTTCTAACTTT
>JBBJOK010000031.1:14297-17191 GCA_037721545.1 Chitinophagaceae bacterium | reverse complement strand
GTTGGAGCGATATTTATAACATGCAATAATTTAAGTTGCTCAAATATTTTCTGTACTGATTTTTGCATTTCACAAATCACAAAAGAGGCATTATCATTATAAAATCTTTTCTGAAGAGCAACAATCATTTCCGCTGAGTTTTTATCAACTTCGCTAACCTGGCTTAAATTGATGATCAAATTTTTAATTTTCTTTTCGAGATAGGGAAGGATCTCTTCCTTAAAATCGTCTGTCATATTAGCAGAGATGGTACTTTCCAGCGGAGTAATAACATGAAATTTTTCTTTGGTATCAATTTTGACTTTCATACGGTAAGTTCTATAATCGATTGAAGCGTTGTTCTTATAAGAGAAAATTAATACCTGCTTTAATGTTAAAATCAGAAGGACAAATGTATTATCTTTTAAAATGGGTTGAACAATATGACCTATGAGTTTTAACCTTTATTTGATGGTTTTCAACACACTGTGAATACTTTTTCAGAACCTTTAGTGAATTTTAATCGTTATTATTGTATAGATAAATCATCAGAAAATGGATAATAATTTTTCAGCCCAGGTTAAAGAGATCATCTCCTACAGCAGGGAAGAAGCGCTTAGATTAGGAAATGATTTTATTGGCACCGAACATCTTGTTTTAGGCTTAATTCGCGATGGAGAAAATACTGCTATCAAAATTTTAAAATCTCTTAATGTTGATCTGTATGAATTGCGGAAAGAAATTGAACTTGCTGTTAAAGACAAAACGGGTAAAAATATTGCTAACATAAATTCATTACCCCTTACCAAACAAGCTGAAAAAGTTATCAGGATAACAGTTCTTGAAGCAAAGGCAAATAAAAGCCCTTTGGTGGAGAGCGAACATCTTATGCTTTCAATCCTTAAGAATAAAGAAAATATTGCTACTCAAATTTTAAATCAGTTTGATGTAGATTATGATATGTTCAAGAATGAATTGGGATATGTAAAAACTGATCCCAAGGCAGACTTTCAGGATGATGAGCCGGAGGAGTTTGACGAAGAAAAGAAATCATATTCCCAGCAACAACGATCTACTAAAGGCACAGCAACCCAACCAAAATCAAAGACTCCCGTATTGGATAATTTTGGCAGAGATATCACACGTTTGGCAGAATTAAATTCATTAGATCCTATTGTTGGGCGTGATATAGAAATTGAAAGAGTTTCTCAAATTTTAAGTCGGCGTAAAAAAAATAATCCAATCTTAATTGGTGAGCCAGGCGTTGGTAAAACTGCAATAGTAGAAGGTTTAGCGCTACGCATTATTCAACGGAAAGTAAGCCGGGTATTGTTTGATAAAAGAGTTGTATCACTGGATTTGGCTGCTTTAGTTGCAGGAACCAAATATCGGGGACAATTTGAGGAAAGAATGAAAGCCATAATGAATGAGCTTGAAAAAAACCGTGATGTAATTCTATTTATTGATGAGATACATACCATTGTTGGTGCTGGTGGGGCCAGTGGCTCTTTAGATGCCTCCAATATTTTTAAACCCGCCTTAGCAAGGGGAGAACTACAATGTATTGGTGCTTCAACCTTAGATGAATACAGAATGTATATTGAAAAAGATGGAGCATTGGATCGTCGTTTTCAAAAAGTGATGGTAGAGCAACCAAGTGTAGAGGAAACCATTCAAATCCTTACAAACATTAAAAGTAAATACGAAGATTATCATAGTGTAACTTATTCAGAAGAAGCAATTGAAGCTTGTGTAAAATTAAGCGACAGATACATGACGGATAGATTACTTCCTGACAAAGCAATCGATGTTTTAGATGAAGTAGGTGCAAGAGTGCATTTGAAAAATATAAATGTACCAGAAGATGTTTTGGAGCTTGAAAGAAAAATTGAAGATATTAAACTTGAGAAAAATAAAGTAGTTAAAAGTCAGCGATTTGAGGAGGCTGCCTCCTTGCGTGACACTGAAAAAAGATTGCAGGAGGAATTGGAAAAAGCCAAATCAGATTGGGAAGAAGAAAGTAAGAATAAGCGCTTTCCGATAGATGAAGAAGCAATTGCGGAAGTTGTGAGTATGATGACAGGTATTCCGGTAAAGCGTATGGTTCAGGCAGAAACAGAAAAGCTAAGAAAGATGGCCACAGACCTGACAGGGGCAGTAGTCGGACAAGATGAAGCAATCCAAAAAGTTGTAAAAGCAATTCAGCGTAACCGGGTGGGGTTAAAGGATCCTAAAAAGCCAATAGGTACATTTATATTTCTTGGGCCTACGGGTGTTGGTAAAACAGAGTTAGCAAGAGCTTTAGCCAGATACATGTTCGATAGCGATGAAGCTTTGATTCGTATTGACATGAGTGAGTATATGGAAAAATTTACGGTCAGCCGATTAATTGGTGCACCTCCGGGTTATGTTGGATATGAGGAAGGAGGCCAGCTTACCGAGAAAGTCAGGCGCAAACCTTATTCGGTTATTTTATTAGATGAAATTGAAAAAGCACATCCTGACATTTATAATATTTTACTACAGGTTTTAGATGATGGTATACTAACAGATGGTGCAGGAAGGAAAATTGATTTTAAGAATACCATGATCATCATGACATCTAATATTGGTGCCCGCCAGTTAAAAGATTTTGGAGAAGGAGTAGGTTTTGCCACGGCTACCCGGATGCAGAATGTTGACGAGAACAATAAAGCTGTGATAGAAAAATCATTAAAGAGAACTTTTAGCCCGGAATTTTTGAACAGGATTGATGATGTGATAATATTTAATCATTTAACTGAAGAAAATATTTTTTCTATCATTGATATACTCATGAAAGGAGTTACAAAACGTTTGCATAATTTGGGATTAACGTTAGAGTTAACAGAAGAAGCCAAAAAATTTATTTCTGAAAAAGGTTATGATGCCCAGTT
>JBBJOK010000031.1:0-14197 GCA_037721545.1 Chitinophagaceae bacterium | reverse complement strand
AGTTAACAGAAGAAGCCAAAAAATTTATTTCTGAAAAAGGTTATGATGCCCAGTTTGGTGCCAGACCGCTACACAGAGCTATTCAAAAATACCTTGAAGATCCGCTGGCTGAAGAGATTTTGAATACGACTATAAAAAATGGAGATGTTTTGACAGCCGATCTTGATAAGGAAAACTCAAAAATAACATTTGAGATAAATGGCGGGGTCAAAAAAGAAGAAGCAACTGAAGTTTAGAATAAAAATTTATTAATATGAATGCCATCTTATTAAGGTGGCATTTTTATTTGCAATCAAGCAAAATTCTTTTTTGTTCTTCCTGAATTTTTAGGTCATTTTTGCCCTTATGTCGATTATTATAACAATTGATGGATGGTCGGCCTGCGGCAAAAGTACGCTTGCCAAGGCGCTGGCAAAAAAATTGGGTTATGTGTATATTGACAGTGGTGCTATGTATCGTGCAATAACTTTATATTTTTTAAGAAATCATGTGGATTGGACTGAAACAAAAGAAGTAAAGCAAGCTTTGAAAGATGTGGCCATTGAATTCAATTTTAATAAGAATACTAATCAATCAGAAATTTATCTGAATGGAGAAAATGTGGAGTACGTTATCAGGGATCTTGTGGTTGCAGAAAAAGTAAGCGATGTAGCGGCAATAAAAGAAGTCAGGAAATTTGCAGTAGCACAGCAACAAAAATTAGGAGAAAAAAAAGGTATTGTCATGGATGGTAGGGATATAGGCACAACTGTTTTCCCTGCTGCTGAAGTAAAAATATTTATGGAAGCAGATGAAACCGTAAGAGTGGAAAGGAGGTTTAAAGAATTGTTTGAAAAAAATCCTAATATAACCATTGATGAAATTAAAACAAATCTGGAAATGCGGGATTATATGGATTCTCATAGAGAGGTTAGCCCCTTGCGAAAAGCAGATGATGCAATTGAATTGAACAATACTCAGCTAACTGAAAAAGAACAAATGGATTTCGCTTTACAGATAGTTAAAAAATTCTCAAATAAATCATAATTGTTTATTCGAATAGGAAATAAAACGAAAGGCGGAATAAAGACAAATGCCTATGAAGCAATCTCATATTAAAATTGAAGAATTAGATTACTGGTAGTTATTCCTCCTTGTAAGAAAACCGTAAGTTTTTACGCAAATGCCGCAATTGTTTCTTCTGCAGTTTTATGTATAGAATAAAAAGAAAGTAATTTAGTTATTACTCCTTCTACCACGGCATCAGGGCAACTTGCTCCACTCGTAATTAAAATTTTTACAGGAGTTTTTGCTGGTAGAAAATTTTCAGTTGCTAATTCTGTTTTATTATGAAAGTCATAATGCGATATTTTCGCATGAGCCAATATTCTTTCCGGTGAATCAATAAAATAAGTAGGCAACTTTTCTTCGCACAACTCCACAAGGTGAGATGTGTTGGAACTATTATATCCGCCCACTACAATGGCAAGGTCAGCATCTGTTTTTAATAACCCATAAACAGCGCTCTGATTTTCATAGGTTGCATAACACAATGTATCCCTCGTATCTGCAAATCGTTCTTCAATATTGGTTTCGGTAAGATTATATTTTGTTAGTATAGTTTGTTTTAAAAAATCAGAAATAGCCTGCGTATCGCTCGCCAACATTGTTGTTTGATTTACTACCCCGATTCTTTGTAAATGTTTTTCAACATTAAATCCTTCGGAATATTTGCCTTTAAATTCTTCATAAAAAAGGTGAAAAGGTTTTTCGCCTGTAATAAATCTGGATAGTTCAACGGTTTCATCCATATCATTAACTATCACGGTTGGAGCATTTAAAGCACTATGACTAAAGGTTGCTCTCGTTTCTTCATGCCTCGCTTTCCCATGAATAATTATGGAATAATTTTTTGCCGCTATGGCTTCTGCCCGGTTCCATACTTTTTCTACAAAGGGGCAGGTTGTATTATATTTTTCAATTTTTATCCCGATCTCTTTTAATCTATTTTCTATGTCAAGCGTAGTCCCAAATGCCGGTATAATAACAATATCGTCCGAAGTAAGCGTATTAAAATCAATCAGTATTCTGCCATTCGTATCCATTAAAAACTTTACTCCTCTGTTTTTAAGATCATCATTCACAACCGGATTATGTATCATTTCACTTAATAAAAAAATTCTTTTACCTGGGTTTTCGTCAACCGTTCTAAAGGATATTTCAATAGCATTTTCTACGCCATAGCAAAAACCAAAGTGGCGGGCAAGATAAATTTGTAAAGGTCCATAATCTAAAAAGGTAGGGCTAAAATCTTTCTTTAATTTATCCTGTGTTCTGCGTTTATTTTTAATGGCAGAAATTAAATGGCTTCTGTATGTTATGGGAACATTAAACTGCTTCATGTAATATTGTGCAAAGTTAACATTAATCGCTAATCGTTAATTGCAGTTGAGTATAACTAATAAAATGTAACCATGAAAATTGATCATCCTTCCTGGAGTTATAATACAAATATTTATGAGGTTAATGTAAGGCAATATACTGCTGAAGGAACTTTTCAAGCATTTGAAAAACATTTGCCCAGGCTTAAGGATATGGGGATAGAGGTTTTATGGTTTATGCCGATTACACCTATCAGTGTTAAAGGAAGAAAAGGTAGCCTGGGGAGTTATTATGCAATTCAAAATTATACAGACATTAATTCTGAATTTGGGTCCTTAAAAGATTTTATTGATATAGTTAAATATGCCCACCATCTTGGTTTTAAAATAATTGTTGACTGGGTTGCCAATCATACAGGTAATGATAATGTGTGGATAGCAGAACATCCTGATTTTTTTTGCTATGATGAATCAAAACAAATTGTTCATCCGAGTGGGTGGGAGGATGTTAGCAAATTGGATTATGAAAACCAACAAATGCAATTAGCAATGATTGATGCTATGAAGTTTTGGGTTACCGTATGTGATATTGACGGTTTTAGATGTGATATGGCACATTTGGTTCCATTGGATTTTTGGAAAAAAGCCAAATCTGAATTGCAAAGATCCAAAGAAGATCTTTTTTGGCTCGCCGAATGTGAAGAACCTAACTATCATGAAGTATTTGATGCAACATATACATGGAAATGGATGCATGCAACGGAAGAATTCTGTAAAAGGCAAACAGTTTTAAGTAGTTTAGTGGAAGTATTGATGGAGTATGAATTAGGGTTTGATAAGGAAGCTTTTCGGGTATATTTTACAAGCAATCATGATGAAAATAGCTGGAACGGAACAGAGTATGAAAAGTACGGAGACGCCGCTAAAGCCCTCGCAGTATTCAGTTGTACGTGGACGGGCATACCTATGATCTATAGTGGCCAGGAGTTACCTAACAATAAAAGGTTACATTTTTTTGATAAAGACCAGATTGAGTGGAGACCGGAATGTGAATTGCACATTTTCTATAAAACTTTACTACATCTGAGAAAGAAAAATACTGCCTTGCGTGCTGCTGATAGTAGCGTGGCTACCCATAAAGTAAAAACAAATATTGATGATAAAACCTTTGCTTTCGTAAAGTACAATGAAGAAGACGCGGTTTTTGTTATTTTAAATTTATCCTCAGAAACGATTGACGTTCTGCCCGTATTTGATGGCATTGATCATGTTTTGGAAGGACCATTTATAAATGTATATGCCAAAGAGGAAATTAATATTTCTGAAGTTAAAAACATCGAGCTACAAGCCTGGGATTATAGGGTTTTTGAAAAGAAAAAGCCTCTTAGAATTTAGGAGGCTTTTTCTTAATCTTTTTCGAGTGGCAGACATTTTATTTAGCTTCACCTAAATCCAGTGGATATTCAAATGTTTCTTCGTACCCTGGATAGATGCCTTCAATTTTTACATCTTTAGAACTTCCAATTAATGATCTTAATTCGTCAACGGATTTTATAGCCGTGCCGTTCGCCTTGGTAATGATAAATCCATCTCTCATTCTTGTTTGTCCATCAATAGCTCCTCCATTGTTTATTTTTTTAACTATTACACCCCCATTTATTCCATAAGCCTTTGCTTTTTGTGGATCTAATGTTACTAGCTCTGCACCCAGCTTATCCATCATGGTCTCTGCTTTTACAATATCAAAATTTCCTGAACTATTTTTCAAGGTTACGGGTACCATAGTTAAAGTACCGTTTCTTTGATAAGTAACATTCACTTTATCTCCTGGTTTAAAACGGCTAAGTTGTTCCTGCATATCAGAACCGCTCAAAATATTTGTGTTGTCAATTTTTCTTATTATATCACCTTCTTTAATACCCGCAGCTTTTGCAGCACCATTAGATGATAGGTTTGTTATGTAAATACCATCCGCATAAGCTGGAAGTTGTAATTGTTTCTTTTCTTCATCATTTAAACCGGTAGCATCGGTATATTGAGCCCCTAAAAATCCTCTTTGCACACTACCATATGTAACCAAATCATTTATTACTTTTCGTACAATGTTAACAGGTATTGCATAAGAATAACCTGCATATACACCTGTTGGAGATGCTATTGCGGAATTTATTCCTATCAATTGGCCAGTTGTATTGATTAATGCTCCTCCGCTATTACCCATATTTACAGCAGCATCTGTTTGTATAAAAGATTCTACAGCAAGTGCCCTGCTTCCGCTCTTATCCCTGTTTAATCCTAAAGCTCTACCCTTGGCACTTATTATTCCCGCTGTAACCGTAGTTTCTAAAGTCAGCGGATAACCGATTGCTAAAACCCATTGACCAATTTTTGTATCATCTGAATTACCATAAATCATAAATGGCAAATTAGTGGCAGTAATTTTTACCACGGCAAGGTCATACGATGGATCTGCCCCAATAACTTTAGCTGTATAACTTTTTTTATTACTTAAAACCACAGTTACTTCATCTGCACCAGCCACTACATGATTATTGGTAACTATGTAGCCGTCATTACTTATAATAACACCTGATCCGGAAGCTCTTTGCGGAAGTGATCTCTGGCGATTTCCATTTCCGTTGCCAAAAAGCTGTTCTAACATGTCATCACCAAAAATATCATTCAACGGTGTTCTTTGATTAGGCAAATTATTGCTTACCTGGCGGGGATTTGTTTTTGTTTTTATGTGAACAACGGTTGGGCTGGCAGCGGCGGCAGCTTGTGTAAAATCAACCGGTGCAGCACTGGGCGATCCATCCTGATTAAATAAACCTGCATATTTATAATTGGCAGGAATACTAAATTCTGATTTAAAGTTTGGATTATTATCTGTCTGGATTTTATTATACCCAAACATAACACCTAGTGTTGTAAAAGCACTGATAAGAATGGTTGCGAAAATGTTTTTAAGTTTCATTCTATGTAATTTTTTAAGTGTAATTTTTTTTATTACAAGCATCAAAACGCATGCCTATACAAATAAACGAAGTGTTTTTACCAATGGTTTACCGCCTGTTATGTTTAACATTAAATTAGGAAGCACTTCGTAGGTAAAGCTTTTCGTAAAGTTAATTAAGAATTTTTGACAATGAGAGTGGCAAAATTTATCTTGTAAAAATATATTTTGGCAGATTACAATGAAAGTAAAAATTGCATTGTATCTATCCCGTCTGCATAATTAAATAAAGAGGGTTGCTGTGCCTGGCCAAACTCAATATTATCTCCAACAGTACACTGAATTCTTTTATCATCATCAAATAAGTTTTGTACTACTTTTAAATCCTCATAAAAGCTATAGTTCAATTGGCTTATTGGAGAAAAAACTTCTTCATTTTCTACTAATAATACACTTTCATTAGTCATATAATAAACATTGTTCATAATGAGCAGTGCAAGATTGTAGTCATAGTTATTTCGATATTTTGTATGATCAGAAAAATATTTATATTTTTTAAAAGTACCAAGCAACGGTACAAAGTCATACCCTGCAGGTACATAAATTTTGGTAACATTTCTACAGCCCAATCCAAAGTATATATGAACGTCATCAGCAAGTAATTCGAGTTCTTTTAAAGTTTCGTTACCTGTAAGAATAGCAACAGATGTTCTATTGCGTCGTATGATATTTGGATACCTGCCAAAATAATAATCAAAATATCGGGCGGTATTATTACTCCCTGTTGCAATGTACGCCTCGCAACTCTTCAATAAATCTGAAAATAGTATGGATTCATTCAATATAGGTTGCCATTCAAACAGCTTATCTACAATATGTTTTAACAACACATCATCTTTAGAGGATAATTTTATAGTTTGTTTATGTCCGGCTATAAACACTGATAAAAAATCATGAAAACCAACAAGCGGGATATTTCCTGCCATTACGATCCCCACATTTTTTGATGCAATATTATCATCCAAATAATAAGAGTTGACCCAACTTTCCAGCTTTTCTTTTTGTAAAAACTCTTTTGTTATATTATTCAATGACAGATTAATAAATTCAGGAGTAAACCATCGGTTTTTTTCAAAAGCTTTATGTTTAGTTATTTTTAATTCTTCATTATCGGATTGTAAATATTTTCCGAGTTCTATCATTAGACTAATTCTTTCAGCTAAATTCATTTGCAAAAAATATCTTTTTATATTTGTAAAGAAAAGAACGCAATATTCGTAAATAAACAGCAGCCTACCTACCGTAAGGGGCTTCCTAAGATTAAAAAGTATATTATGGCTATTAAAATAACAGATGAATGTATAAATTGTGGAGCTTGTGAGCCGGAATGCCCCAACAATGCTATTTACGAAGGAGGAGTGGAGTGGGCTTTTTCTGATGGTACAACAGTTAAAGGTATGGTGACGCTACTGGATGGGGAGCAGTTGGATTCAGAAAAACGTAACCCGCCTGTTGAAAATGATACGTATTATATTGTACCTAATAAGTGCACAGAATGTCAGGGTTTTCATGAAGAACCACAATGTGCCGCAGTTTGCCCCGTAGATTGTTGTGTGCCGGATGAAATGTATAGAGAAACGGTGGAAGAATTATTAGCCAAAAAAGAAAAGCTTCATATTTAAAGGCGATTGCTCATTACAGCAAAAACAATTTGTGATTTTCAATGGCGAGGGTATTATAATACTTTCGCCTTTTTATAATCAGGTTATTATGGGAGCGTTAATTTTAAAAACAGTTGTTGTATTATTAATGAGTATTTGCTTTTACAGTTGCACAAGAAAAGTGAATAAAGAGGTGGTATGGATAAACGAACTAATTGCAACTGATAAAGAATTCTCTAACGTTAGTGCAAAGAAAGGAATGCAAAAAGCTTTTATAGATTATATAGATGATGATGGTATTTTACTTCGCCCTAACCATTTGCCTATTGTTGGTGCTGACGCCATAGAATATTTAACGGAAATAAATGATACATCTTTTACTTTAACATGGGCGCCCTCTGATGCACAGGTTTCCTCTTCCGGCGATTTAGGATATTCTTATGGAATTTATAATTTACAATTGCAGGATACAATGTTGCAAGGCACCTATGTGAACATTTGGAGAAAAGATAAAAATGGTAAATGGAAATTCATCCTGGATAGTGGTAATGAGGGAATTAAAAATATTCAGGATACAGCTCTTGATTAAATTAAATATTTCAAACAGGTTTTCCCTTTGAACATATTTGTATCTGGATAAACTTAATAAATTATTCTGCTAAATGAAATTAAATATAGCCTTTGTAACAGGCGGCTTTTCCGGGGAAGCTGAAATTTCTTATAAATCAGCAATTACTATTGAAAAAAATATTGATAAAGAGAGATGGAACTTTTATAAAATTGACATTACCCTGGATGGTTGGTTCTATGAGTTATCCTCGGGTGCTAAAATAAATGTTGATAAAAATGACTTTTCAGTAACAATTGATGAAGAGAAAATCACTTTTGATGCTGTGTTGATCGGTATACATGGCACACCCGGAGAAGATGGAAAATTACAGGGATATTTTGATACGTTGCACTTACCTTATACCTCATGCGATGCAGGAACCTCAGCGCTTACATTTAATAAAAGTTTTACTGTTGCTGTTGCTACATTCAATGGGATAAATGTTTCACGATCAGTTCTTTTATTCAAAAACAGCTATCGTGATCAAAGTGCTGATGAATTGGTTAAAAATCTTAGATTCCCACTATTTATAAAACCAAATAATGGTGGCTCAAGCATAGGTATGAGTAAAGTGAATTCTCCATCAGAAGAAATAGGGGAAGCTATAAAAAAAGCTTTTAAAGAAGATGACCAGGTTTTAGTGGAAGAATTTATTAGTGGAAGAGAATTTACTATCGGGGTATTTAAATCAAAAGGAGAAATAATTCCTTTGCCTATAACCGAAGTAATTTCAAAAAAAGATTTTTTTGATTATGAAGCAAAATATTTTGGAGCAAGTGAAGAGGTAACCCCCGCAAAAATCGATGAATCTACAGCTGCGAAAGTTAGAGATGCTGCAGTAAAGATCTATAATGTATTTAACTGCAAAGGAATTGTAAGAATTGATTTTATTTATAATGAGGAGGAGGGTAAACCATATATGCTGGAGATAAATACAGTGCCTGGCCAAAGTGAAGCCAGTATTGTTCCACAGCAGGTACGTGCCATGGGTTGGAGTTTAAAGGATTTTTATACATCATTAATTGAGGAGTGTTTACATAATTGATAATTATATTGCATCTTTAACCCATCTCTTAATACTGGAATGACAAAACCTTTCGTATTTCTCTCACGCCTCCCTTTTTGGGTAAATTTATTAGCTGCATTGGCCTTAATATTTTTAATTGGTTATTTATTCTTGCAATCTTTAAGTTGGTTCACAAATCATGGAGCTTATTTAAAAGTGCCCGCGGTTAAAGGGCAAAATGTTGATAATGCAATAAGAACCTTAGAGTCCAGGGGCTTCGAGGTGATCATACAGGA
Source organism: Chitinophagaceae bacterium (assembly GCA_037721545.1). Lineage (GTDB taxonomy): Bacteria > Bacteroidota > Bacteroidia > Chitinophagales > Chitinophagaceae > Ginsengibacter. The sequence continues at coordinate 5,308 of JBBJOK010000031.1, read as the reverse complement.
TTCGATTTATTCAGATAGTATTCCCAGGTATACGGTAATAAAACAATTGCCTGAACCAGATGCTACCGTTAAAGTAAACCGGACAGTTTTTTTAACCATCAACAGAGCCACCCCTCCGGCCATAAATGTCCCTAAGTTAGAAGGTTTAAGTTTTCGGTTTGCTTATGATCTTTTAAGAAGAAATAATCTTCGGTTGGGTGATACGATCTATCGTCCTGATTTTATGAAGGGGTCGGTTTTAGAACAACAATATAATGGCTCCAGAGTTACTGCCGGGTCAAAAGTTCCATGGGGATCCAGAATAACATTAATTATTGGAGGTGGATTAGAAGTACAGCAAATGCTGGTACCAGAACTTATCGGTTTAACCTTTGCAGAAGCAAAAGCAATATTGGAAACAAAAGGCGTTACACTTGCAGCAGTAATTGCAATGACGACAGTTAGGGATACAGCCGCAGCGTTTGTCTATAAACAGAATCCGGAAAGATTTGATATTGACAAACAGCCGATCTATATCCGACCCGGCCAAACCATGGACCTGTGGCTTTCACCAATACCACTTGATGGGGATAGTTTAAAAAAGAAATCTCAAAACGATTTATACCAATGACAAATATTACAGCTGAAGAAGTTAAACAAAGATTAGATGCAGGAGAAAAACTCAACCTGATTGACGTTAGAGAACCTCATGAAAATGCAGAATTTAATATTGGGGGTACATTGTTTCCGTTAGGGAAGGTACAAAGTATGCAAATTGAGGATATTGAAAATTTAAGAAATGAAGAAGTTATATGCTATTGCCGTAGTGGAAACCGCAGTGGTATAGCAGCCATGGTGTTAGAACAAATGGGATTTACAAATACAAAAAATCTTGAAGGAGGAATGTTAGGTTGGCAGGAAAAATTTAAAAGCTGATTAGATGTTATTTATCATTTAAGTTTAGGCTGAAGTCACATGTTTATTACAGGTATTACCTAAACATAAGATAAACCATAATACCTATTGCAAGTGATGAGACTATAATCATTATTGCAAGAATAAGATTCTTATTATTTTTTGGTTCCATATTTAGAATTTTATATTTAATGCTGCCATAAAATTTGTGCCCGCCATAGGAAAATAATAGTTTGCAGTTGTAATATTTGCTGAAGAAAAATAACTAAACGTATAACCATTTGGTTCATACTTCTTATTAAAAACATTATTTACCTGGAATATAAAATTTACTTCACCAGGAATTTTATTTTTAAGCAGGTAACTTATTTTTGCATCCTGTATATAATAATTATTCAAAGATTTATTTACATCCGAGGTATTGTCTAAAAATTGAGCTCCAACATATTTGGAAAACAAACTGATCTCACCGTTTTTTATTGGTAAAAAATTTATCGTGGCCGCTGCAACTGTTTTAGGTGAAAAAGAAATATCAGTGTTGTGATATTGAGAAGATTTTTGCCCGCCATTATCATAGTCATCAATATATTCAGTAAAGTTTTTGATCTTATTCTTGCTAAATGCAATATTAGCAGATGCATTTAACCATGGTAGTATATTGGCTTTCCCCTGTAACTCTATGCCTAAGCGATAACTCGAGGGCGTGTTTGTTCTTGTATAGGCCCCCACATCATTAATTTTTCCAGTTAATACCAATTGGTTGCGATAGTACATATAGTAGGTAGTTGCCCCAAAGGAATAATTCAAAGTTTTTTTCTCAGCGCCTAATTCTATATCGTATAATTTTTCAGGCTTGGGTTGTTGATCAATGCCTGCTTCAAAATCATCCCTGTTCGGTTCTTTGCTTCCAATGGAATAAGAGAGGTATGCCTGATAATTATTTCTATTAAATGTGATTCCAAGTTTTGGATTGATAAATAAATACTTTTTATTAATTATTAATTGAGGATTATACTTAAAGCCATAGATATTATATTTTATATTTCGGGCTTGTATATCTGCAAAGGCTGACCAATGCTTATTTAGCTGTTGTTGAAGTTTAGTGAAGATATTGAAATCCTGCTTGTTTGCAGTGAGATCATAGTAACGATAATCTTTTGGAAATCCACCATCCGCCCATTTTACGATGCCAAAATGTTTCCCATCATAATTATTCCAACCGCCACCCAATGTAAATTGCGATCTTGCAGTTTGCTGTTGCAATGAAAATATAGTTCCATAAAAATTGTTATCTAACCATAATTGCCTTATAAGATCAATTTCAGTTAACGTAATTGTTCCATTATTAAAATTTGGTAGTCCGTAATCAACAAACTTTTGAGCAGCTTTATATTCTTCATAATATCCATGGCCTTTGGTAAGAAATGCAGCTGTACTGAAAGCCCACCTTGGGTTTATCTTTTGATTATAAAAAAGCTGGTAATGCGTTTGCCAATAATTATCAGTTTGATTATCGTAAGGCTCACCTTGCTTTTCGGTTCCTGCAGGGTTATTGGTTCTGTTGGTTAAAAGATCAGTTTCTGAAACTCCATACCATGATTGATAAGTTTTTTCTTTTCCTGAAAAAATACTTAACCGGAAGGAATTTTTATTAGATAGATATGCACTACTTACATAAAAAGATTTTAGATCACTGGTTGCCCTGTCTATATATCCATCACTGCTTAGCTTCGATAATCTTCCGTCAATGGTAAAATGTTTTCCCAGTAAACCTGTTCCAAATTTTAAGGTATGTTTCCATGTATTAAAAGATCCATAGCTGTTATTAACTTCAGCGTACGAGGTATCAATAATTTCATTGGTAGATAAATTTATGGTTGCTCCAAAAGCAGCAGCACCGTTGGAAGAAGTACCAACACCTCTTTGCACCTGTATGCTGTTTGCCGAAGAAGTAATATCAGGTAGATCAACAAAATAACTTATCTGGCTTTCTGCATCGTTATAAGGTATTCCATTCAACGTTACATTTATTCTTGTTCCATCTGTGCCTCTTATTCTTATGCCTGTATATCCTATGCCATTACCTGCATCAGAATGCACAACAACTGAAGGTGTTTGATTCAATATAAACGGCAAATCCTGACCAAGGTTTACTTTCTCTATATCTTTTTTTGTAAGATTGGTTTTTGTAAATGGCGCTTTATCATTCGCCCTCACTGCTTTTATTTCAATAGGTTGTAAAAGTAGTGTGTCGCTTTTTTTATTTTTCTCCTGGCAAATTGCAGATATTGAAAAACAGGTAAAGATTAATACTGTAGAAATACTCTTCATTGGAAAAAATTTTATTTATTTAATAAATAAGATAAGCCAACGAAAAGGAGGAGGTAAAAATTATGATGCTCATCCTCCCTTCGCAGGTATTACCCTGATCAGGTTCTGCGGGTATTTCTCAGCAATTCCGAAATTTCGGAAAAGCACCCCGGGAACTTTGTTTCAAAACTTTTTGAACAGTGCAAAGATATGAAAAAAAATATTTGATTATAATGTAACTTTCTGTTAGAATGATCGTAACAGTAAAAAACTATTTATGAAAATATTTTATCGTCTTTATTTAACAATAGGAATTCTGACCATAGGTTCCGTTTCGATATTTGCTCAAAATAAAACGATTATCAATGATAAAAATGCTGAGCTTAGAAGCGTAAAGAATTATCATGCCATCAATGTCTCGAGCGGCATTGATCTTTATCTGAGCTATGGAGATGAAGCTGCGGCTGTAAGTGCTTCTGAAATAAAATACAGGGATAAAATAAAAACTGAAGTAGAAAACGGTGTTCTTAAAATCTGGTATGATCAGGACCTCAGTAATCAAATAATATTTACCAATAAACGCGATTTGAGAGCATATGTATCTTACAAAAACCTGGATATGCTCACAGCTTCTGCAGGTTCTGACATATTAGTTGATGGGGTGATAAAATCTAAATCGTTTTCAATGAAAATTTCCAGCGGTTCTGATTTTAAAGGAAATGTAGAGGTAAGTGAACTAACCGTTGATCAAAGCAGCGGCTCAGATATTAAAATTGGGGGTAAAGCCACTTCGGTTTCTATAGAAACAAGTTCAGGTAGTGATTTTAATGGTTTTAGTTTGGTTGTTGATATATGCAATGCAAAAAGCAGTTCAGGAAGTGATATTTCTATCACTGTGAATAAAGAATTAAATGCAAAGGCAAGCAGCGGAAGTGATATCACTTACAAGGGCAATCCTTCTGTTACAAAATCTAAATCAAGCGGGGGTAGCGTTAATAAAAGAGATTAATTTTGAATAAAATAAACAATAAAACAAGTTCTGTTTAATCCTGTAGTCCTATTTTATTTGCCTACTGCCCAAATTAAAAATTCAGGAAACACTTTACTCCACGAAGCGTAGTCATGCTTTCCTTGCTTTATTTCAACGTAAACAATATCATTATCCGTTGCAGCATTCTTACTTTTTATAAGATCTATTAGGTCCCGTGTATCATCTACTACATCTGTAATTCCATCTTTATCCCTGTCACTTTTTTCTTCGTCCCCACCGGCATAAAACCAATATTTTAGGTCAGGCCTTTTTCTTGACGACCTGATTTTATTAAGCATGATACGATTCTTATCATCAGAATAATCAGCAGCTGAAATGTCTTTATTTCTATACCAAAACGAGCCCGAAAAAACACCCACTTTATTTATTTTAGCCACATGCTCCCAGGCAATATCAAATGCGGATAATCCACCCAACGAACAACCGGCAATAGTTACAGAGTTAAATTTTCTCACTCCCGTTTTCTTTTTAATAAAAAAATACAATTCATTATTTATAAAATCGGAAAACTTTGCTGCACTACTTCCATTATTTTTATGATCAGGATAATTTGCAATACCCAATTCTTTAAGGCGATCATTTGTGTGAATTGCAACAACAACCAATGAGTTGATTATTTTTTTATTATACAGGCTATCCGTAATTTCTTTTACCCGCAGTTTTTCAATATCCTGTCCATCATTCAATATTAAAAGATTAAAAGCGTTTTTATTATCTGGAACAGGTGTATGGAAAATACTAAGCTTAACATGTTTTTGCAAATGCCTTGAGTAAACAGAATCCTGGGTCTCTTTAATTTTACTTTTACAGCTGGCGAATGTCAGGCAGAAAAGTATAATAATAACTGGGGTTGATCTGCGCATAGGTAATTATTGAATGCATGTAAAGTATATAAATTTGGCGGCATAGCTATTAGAACGTAAATTTGCATCCTAAATCGCGAAGTAGAGCAGCGGTAGCTCGTCGGGCTCATAACCCGAAGGTCCCAGGTTCGAACCCTGGCTTCGCAACTAAGTCCTGAAATTTCAGGACTTTTTTTATTTAATTACTTTT
>JBBJOK010000264.1:0-4462 GCA_037721545.1 Chitinophagaceae bacterium | reverse complement strand
TGGTATCATCAAAGCGAAGGTTGGTATAGCCGCCATATTTTTTGGTAAGCCCGAAGTTGAGGCAAATGCTGGTAGCATGCCCCATGTGCAGGTAGCCATTGGGCTCCGGCGGAAAACGGGTAACAATACTTTTGTTTTTGCCTGCTGCAAGGTCGTTCTCAATTATCTCTTCCAGAAAATTTAAACTCTTTTCTTCCATATTTCTTTGTTATCCTGAGTAGTGTCATGCTGAGCTTCTCGAAGCATTGTCGAAGGATTGCCGCAAAGGTATAATTTATACTATTGATGATTTAACGTTGAAAAGAATTGTGGGCTGTGAGCATAGAAAAGATAAAGATCATTTTCTCCCGGTTAATAAGCAATTCATCCCACTTAATCAATATGAGTTTTACTGCTATACTGTTGTAGTTATTTTTACGCTTAAGATTTAATTTTTTAAATAAATAATTCTTTTAACCCTCATTATTAAAACAAATATAATGGCAATTACAAAAGGCCATGATAATAATATCTTCCTGGTAACTGCGGGCGGCCTTAATTTATTTAATACCAAAACAAATGAAATAAGATCACTAACATTAAATAAGGATAATATAAACTGGGGATTTGTTTTTTTTCAATTTTATGATAGCTCATCAAATCAACTGATCTATGGTACCAATGACCGCATAGTATTTATAAAAAATGAAATATGGAAATCTGATAACACTATACTGCCAACATATATTGATGGCATTATTGTTAATAATAAAAATCAATATTTAAATCCTGAAGAAAAAATTCTTTCGCTCAATCATTTACAAAAAAATATAACGGTTAATTTCAGCAGTAATTCTTACAATGAAAATGTGTCACTGTCTTATGCGTATAAATTGGATGGGATAGATAAAGATTGGAATGAAAGCAATACTGTAACCACTGCAAATTATGCCAACCTTATTCCGGGTAATTATGTATTCCGGGTTAAGGCCAAAAATTCAACAGGTGCCTGGGGACCTGAAAATAGCTCCTTCAAATTTACTATTCATCCTGCCTTTTGGCAAACATCATGGTTTGTAATTTGTTGTTTATTATTTGTCGGGGGAATTACTTATTGGTTGGTAAGAAGAAGAATTAAAACCATACGTAAAGATGCTGAGCTAAAACAAAAGCTAACTGAAACTGAAATGCTTGCCCTGCGTTCTCAAATGAACCCGCATTTTATTTTCAATTGCCTTAGTGCTATTGATAATCTTATCCAAACAAACCAGGTTTGATAAAGCCACAACTTATCTTTCCAGATTTGCAAGGCTTATCCGTTCGGTATTGGAAAGCTCAAAGAACAACTTAGTCCCATTTTACAAGGATTATGAAACGCTTCAAATCTATTTGCAATTGGAGCAATTCCGTTGTAATGATAAATTTGCCTTTGCGATAAATGCAGACGAGGTATTATTGCAGGGAGATTATAAAGTTCCTCCTTTGATCGTTCAGCCTTTTGTTGAAAATGCAATTCACCACGGATTACTAAATAAACAAAAAGGTGAAAAGATTTTATCAGTAAATGCTCACCTGGAAAACAATTTTATAAAATATACAATTATTGATAACGGGGTAGGCAGAACCAGGGCATCAGAGATTAAAAACAATAACAGGCCGGAACATAAATCTTTGGGTATCCAGATAACTACCGAAAGAATTTATTTGCATAATAAAAAGGGTACATGGAATGATATAATAATCAGGGACAGGATTGTGGATGGAACCCACGAGGGAACAGAGGTTGAAATAAAACTAAAAGTTGTATAAGATGCTTAATGCAATTCTTGTTGATGATGAAGCAAGTAACTTAAGTTCACTTACCGGAAAATTACACCGTAATTGCCCCCAGGTGGAAATTATTGCTTGTTGTGAAAATGCTCAAAACGCTATTGATGCTATTGATTCATTAAAACCGGATTTAGTATTTCTTGATATCGAGATGCCGGTTATGAATGGTTTTTCAATGCTACAACAATTAACCTATAAAAAATTTGAGCTCATATTTACCACTGCTTATGATCATTATGCCATTAAAGCCATTCGCTTTAGTGCCTTGGATTATTTGCTGAAACCTATAGAAATAGAAGATCTAAAACTGGCTGTTGGTCGTGCAGAAGAAAAAAAGACCAGTATATCTTCAAACAACCAGCTGGAACTTTTGCTGGAAATCTTGGTTCTAGGAAAAATAGCTACCAGCGTATCGCCATTCCAACAACCACGGGTTTGCAATTTGTAAGTATTAATGACATAATTTATTTTGAAGCAAGCTCAAATTATACGCACATATTTTTATCAGGTAATAAAAAACATACTATCAGTAGAACACTTAAAGACTTTGAAGATATACTGCCTGAAGAAACATTTATCCGTATACATAATTCATACATCATTAATAAAAATTTTGCAGATAAATATATCCGGGGCGAAGGAGGGCAGGTTGTATTAAGCAACGGTGCAGTTTTGGATGTTGCCAAGCGAAAAAAAACAGATTTTTTAAAAGCAATTGGTTTTTAACTTATTTCCCAAATATTTCTTAATATCTTTTTAAATGAAACCTTTTAGGATAGATATTGGTCTAAATTTATATAAACAAATGTTCAAACAATGAAAAAGAAAGTATTTACTTTATTAGCTTTGGGTATCATGATCTCAATCAGCGCCTCTTCACAAACAGTTAAAGACAATATTGACAAACTGCATAAGGATAAAAATACTGCCGACCGGGCAGCTAAGGCAGATGTATTGATCCATAAGAAAATAATTTATGATTCTACTCAAATTAAAACAGTATCAGGAAAAGTAGTTTCAAATACACCGGGAGTTACCAAAACAAAATACAAAACCTCCAAATACAAGAAAAAGAAATGAAAATTTCTAAATAAAAAAATCCCGCTGAAAGCGGGATTTTTTTATTATACTAGATCTGTAAAAGTTACTTTAAACTTCTTTTCCCACCAATTGAACCTTTAAACATCGGCTCGTCTAAAAGCAAATTACCATTAGAAACCTGTGGAAGCTCTTGATAACTCTGACCAGATTGCAATCTGTATGCGCCTGTTGTAATAAATTTAATAGCGCTGGCTAAACTTGCTTCATTAACATCACCAAAATCATTGGCCAAACCATCCGCTACGATTGCGTTGGGTGTAAATCCTTCATAGTAATTACTTTCTCCGTTTTTATTAACTGTTTTAAAAGAAACTGGGAAAATATACCATTCTCCAACTGGGATAGGGAAGAAGCCTACTGGTTTGCCAAATGTTTTATTACGCCCAATTAATTTAACATCCATAACTGGTACTAAATTATTGATAAGTAATTCACTGGCGGAAGCACTGCTGCTGCTAACTATAAAAAATATGCGAGAAAGATTTAATGATCCAATTTTTTTAAAGTTCACAGAAGTATTAAACTTTGAATATTTGTCATTATACTGTTGTTTCATCATAAGACTACCATTTGCAGATGATGGAGCCAAGTAATTACTAAGCCTTTCAGCCACTGATACGTAACCTCCGCCATTATAACGAAGATCAACCACTACATCATTAACCCCTGCGTTTGTAAAGCGGTTAAACACACGATTTAATTCGCTATTGATCTCTACAGTATCTCCCAGAAAAGATGCAAAAACCAGGTAACCTATTTTTTTAGATCCTACCGTGTATACAGAATCTACTAATACAGGATGTTTTTTATAAGAAGCTACATTTAAGGTAATATCAACCGAGCTGCCATCTGGTTTAGCAAATGTAAAAGTTGTGCTGTTGCTACTGAAAATTTTATCTACAACAAAAGGAATATTACTTGTAGTTATATTATTATTTCCACTTATTTTAGTGATTCTCCAACCTCTGCGAACACCAGCTTTACCAGCAGGTGATTCTCTTTCAACTGATTTTACTCTAAGATCATCTGGAGATAAAAAGAAAATTCCTATCCCAAAGTCTCCCGCAATGCCACTGGTTACCATATCCCATTCTACTTTTTTACTGGCAAAACTAAAACGATCCACCGGATTTGGAAATCCGGGTTCCATGCTAAATGGACGAATGCCTTTCATTATAGCATCAGGATCAGCGAATGTTCTGGGATTAAACGAAGCAGGAATTTGATTATACCATAAATAAATATCTCTTGCATAAAGTAACACACTATCCTTTAGTCTATCATCCGCGGAAGCAACCGGAGTTGTTGGTGGAGGTGTTATTACAGGAGGCGTTGCCGGAGTTTCCTGAACTTTTTTGCAAGCAGAAAATATGGATAGTGAAAACAAAACAATAAATAAAAAACGGTAATTTTTATGTTGCATTTTTAAATTTTTATGAGTTATAAATGTAATTAATATTGATGAGAAAATTGATACTTATTCATTCATTAACAATTAATTGGAAGCTCTCGTCGTTTCCACAATACCTTTAAAGAATGGAGCATCCAAAAT
>JBBJOK010000263.1:0-4464 GCA_037721545.1 Chitinophagaceae bacterium | reverse complement strand
ACACTACTGTTGAAACTCATAAAACTTCCCCGCTTTTGAGGTTCCACCACATTACTAATTAAAGCCTGAGCCGTAACACCTCTGCCGGTAGCAACAATAAACCAAAGGGCAAAAAATACTAAAACAATTGAAAAAGAAATGGGAGGCAGCATGGTGATTACAATTACAAGCGGCAGAGATAAAAGAATGCAAATAGTAAATACTTTTAGTTTTCCAAAACGGTCACTAAGTTTACCCAAAATATTGGCTGCAAAAAAAGCTGCTATGCCGCCAACAAGGTAAACCATAGGTGTTTCTGTTTTGGAATAACCATTATTAAACTCCAGGTATGGATTAATAAATGGAATAATTAAAAAATGTCCCATCATGATCATACCGGAAAACAGCAATGCCATTCTCTGAATTGGATTACGCCATACAATTTTAAAGACCTCCAATTTGCTTTGCGTTGTATCTTTTTTTTGAATATGTGCATTCATAGCGGGTACATATTTGTTAATTAATGGAATCAATGCTATACCTAAAAAACCCACTAATAAAAATGGTGCATGCCAACTAAATAAATTTGCAAGGTAAAGTGCAAAGGGCACTCCAATAGTAGAGGCAATTGAAAAAGAAGACATAACAGCACCCATGGCAGCGCCTCTTCTTTCATAAGCAAATACATCTGACACAATAGATAAAACCTGTGCGCCGATTAATCCGCCAAAAATACCTGCCAATAACCGTGCAGCTAAAAGCCAATGATAAGAAGGCGCAAATCCACATGCAATAGTTCCCAATATAAATCCGGCATACCCGATCAGCAGTATTTTTTTTCGATCATAACGATCAACAAAAAAAGCAGCTATAAAACCGGAAACACCGGCACTCAATGTATAGGCAGCAACTAATAAAGTAAATTGTTGTGTAGATATTTTAAAAAATGGCATCAGGTAATTACCCAATGGCATCATGATCATAAAATCAAGAATGTGCGTAAAATTGATAGACGCTAAAAGAACCAGCAATATTTTTTCTTTTAAAGACATAAAGTGTGCAAATGTCGCTCTCTTATTTTATATTATCAGATGCAAAACACACAAGGTGTATAGCACAGGCGTTCAAGTTATTTAAGGCATAATCAATTTAAACGCCTTAGGCAATATTTTAATATCAAATTTTTCGGATGTTTTAGCAGGCTCCCCATCAATGTGTAACGGCGCTAACTGATGATTATGAATAATTAATTTATCAGTTTGAAAATATAGAATGCCTCTTTTATGAAAATTTTTGTCTTTCTGCGTTCCTACTTCACCGGATCTTATCTGTTTTAGAATTGTCCAAATAACTTTTATTTTATTCATTTTTTTCACAACAATAATATCCAGCAAGCCATCCTGGAAGCTTGCTTTAGGAGCAATGGTAAAATTATTTCCGAATTGATTGGCATTCGCGATACTTATTAAATAAGCGTCGGTAGAAAATGTTTTTCCATCATGGGTTATATCAAATTGATATGGTGTTGCTTTGATAAAATTTTTTAAAGATTGTAATACGTAAGTGCTAAGTCCGCGTTTGGGCTGAAGTGAAAAATCATATGCTACCTGTGCATCAAACCCAACACCGCAAAGCATGCAGCTGAATTTATCATTAATGAAAAACCCATCAATTAATGTTGACTTGCCGGTAAATATTATTTGTAAAGATTTATCAATGTTTTTTGTAATTTTTGCGGCCAACGCTAACCCATTACCCGATCCAATAGGGATAATGCCAATATTAATATCGGTGCCGAGGAGTAATGAAACTATTTGATTAACCGTTCCATCACCACCACAAATAACAACATCAGTAAAATTTTCGTTTTTTATTTTATCAATGAGGTTAGGATAATCGCCAAGGCTATTGGTTGCAGCGATCTCAAAAAAAATATTTTGTGCAGCCGTTTTTTCAGTGATAGCATTTTTAAGCGAAGGGTATCGCTTTGGCCCTGAAACGGGATTAATAAAGTACAGGATCTTGCGGTAAGAGTTATTAAACTTCATACAAATCTTGAAATTTTTATGAAGATTCGTAAGCTTTTACTTCGGGAAGGTTTGTATGGGATTCATCATTTAAAGCCTTCCACAACATATCTTTTAATTCAACCAACCCTTTATTGGCAACTGATGAAATAAATAAATGTGGGATCCCTTCAGGAAGTTCTTTTTCTATAGCATCTTTCAAATCCTCATCCAACATATCACTTTTGCTTATGGCAATAATAAATTTTTTATCAAGTAGTTCGGGATTGTATTCCTGCAGTTCATTTACCAATATTTCAAACTCTTTTTTATGATCATTGCTATCTGCAGGAATTAAAAAAAGTAAAACTGAATTGCGTTCTATATGTCTTAAAAACCGATGCCCTAAACCTTTTCCTTCCGCGGCACCTTCAATTATACCCGGTAAGTCGGCAATACAAAAACTTTTATGATCTCTATATTCAACCATACCCAACTGGGGAATTATAGTGGTAAAAGCATAATCTGCAATTTTTGGTTTAGCAGCCGTAACAACCGAAAGTAAAGTAGATTTTCCTGCATTGGGAAACCCAACCAAACCAACATCTGCCAATACTTTTAACTCTAAAACTTTATAGCCTTCTTCCCCCGGTTCACCCGGCTGCGAATGTTCAGGTGCCTGGTTAGTAGGGGTTGCAAAATTAGAATTACCTAAACCTCCCCGTCCGCCTTTTAACCATATTATTTCTTCCCCGTCATTTAAAATTTCACCATCTGTCTTTCCGGTTTCCTCATCTCTTGCAATGGTACCAAGTGGCACTTCTATAATTATATCTTTTCCATCTTTGCCGGTGCAATTATTCTTGCTTCCGTTTTCGCCATCTACTGCTAATACATTTTTAAAATACCGTAAATGCAATAATGTCCATAAATTTTTATTGCCCCGTAAAATAATGTGAGCTCCTCTTCCGCCATCACCACCATCCGGGCCGCCGTAAGCGGTTAATTTGTTGCGCATAAAATGTTTGCTGCCTGCTCCTCCGTGCCCGCTATGGCAAAATATTCTGATCTGGTCTACAAAGTTTGTTTTTTCCATTGCTGTAAAGGTCCGCAAAAATTTTTAGGAATAGTTTGCATGATGCAACGTATTCGCTTTGCTTATTGTCAACAAAGAAGACAAACTTTATTAAACACTACAATAACACGTATGAAACATATTATTTTGATTTTATTAACCATAATGCTTTTTTCGTGCAGTAAAAATGTTTTGCAATCGGGTCAATCCTGTATCCAAGAGAAAATAAATACTTTTAAAAGCCTGCCAAAAGGCAATCCGCCAAGATCAATAATAGAATATACTTATAAAGGCAAAAAAGTTTTCTATGTCCCCGCTCAATGCTGTGATCAATTCAGTGATCTATATGATGAGAGCTGCAATTTATTAGGACATCCTGATGGGGGCATTACAGGAAAAGGTGATGGAAAATTTTCGGATTTTTCAACCGAGGCAAAAGATCCCAAAGTGATTTGGAAGGATGACAGATAATTGCTCATTATTTATTCTCATTCCATGTTTTATAAGTTTGTTGCTGCAAATTATTTTGGTCAATAATTTCCCGTAATGGTTCGCACTCCTTCCAGCTTTCATACATTTCTTTAGGCAATTGCTGGTATAACTTTGTTCCCTCAGTTTTCCATTGTATCATTTCATCGCTAACCTGTTTAATAATTTTTGGTGGGTTGCCAACTACCATGCTTCTTGCAGGAATTTTTTCATCAGCTTTAATAAAAGTTAGTGCTCCAACAATGCTTTCATCTCCTAATTCCACATTATCCATGATAACCGCATTCATGCCTATTAAACAATTTTTACCAATTGTTGCTCCATGAATAATTGCACCATGACCAATATGTGCACCATGTTTTAAAATTACAGTTATACCGGGAAACATATGAACGGTGCAATTCTCCTGAACATTGCAACCATCTTCAATAATAATTTTACCCCAGTCGCCACGTATGGCAGCACCAGGACCTACATAAACATTTTTACCAATAATAACATTGCCTGTAACTGAAGCATGTGGATGAATAAAAGAGCTTTCATTCACCACCGGTTTTATCCCATTGAATTCGTAACAGGCCATACATCTTATTCTTTAATACCCAATTGATCTAACATAAATGCATATTTTAAAGCAGTTAATTTTTGTCTTTCAAACCGGCCTGATTGACCGCCATGCCCTGCACCCATTTCTACTTTAAACAAAACCGGATTGGTTCCCAGATTATTTTCTCTCACTTTTGCAACCCACTTTGCCGGTGAATAATATGGAACCTGTGTATCATTTAACCCTCCTGTTGCAAATATTGCAGGATATTTTGCGGGTTTAATATTATCAAGCGGAGACCACGTTAATAAATAGTCATAGTGTTCTTTTTTATTAGGATCTCCCCATTGCTCATACTCTAAAGTTAC
>JBBJOK010000030.1:0-17207 GCA_037721545.1 Chitinophagaceae bacterium | reverse complement strand
CGTTGCTGCAACAACAAAAAGAAAAAGTAGAGCAAACACTTACCGAACTGAACGCTACCCAAGCCCAACTCATTCAATCCGAAAAAATGGCAAGCCTCGGAGAATTAACCGCAGGTATTGCACATGAAATTCAGAACCCGTTAAACTTTGTAAATAATTTTTCTGAAGTAAATAAAGAATTGATTCATGAATTAAAAAGTGAAAAGTCAAAAGTAAAAACTGACAGAGATGAAAAGATTGAAGAGGAATTATTAAATGATATTGTACAAAATCTGGAAAAAATAAACCACCATGGCAAGCGTGCCGATGCTATTGTAAAAGGTATGTTGCAACATTCAAGAACAAGCTCAGGCAAAAAAGAACCAACAGACATTAATGCATTAGCTGATGAATATTTACGATTAAGCTATCATGGACTTAGGGCAAAAAACAAAGATTTTAATGTAAATTTTAAAACAGATTTTGATGAAACCATTGGTAAGATAGAAGTTATTCCGCAGGATATTGGAAGAGTATTATTAAATTTATACAACAATGCTTTTTATGCGGTTAACGAAAAGAAAATACAACAACCTGAGGGTTATGAACCAGCAGTTTCAATAAATACAAAAAAAATAAAAGATAAAGTAGAAATAAAAGTTACAGATAATGGCAATGGCATTCCACAAAAAGTATTAGATAAGATATTCCAACCTTTTTTTACTACAAAACCAACAGGACAAGGAACAGGGTTAGGCTTGTCATTAAGCTATGATATTATCAAAGCACATGGTGGAGAATTAAAAGTTGAAACGAAAGAAGGTGAGTTTGCAGAGTTTGTTATTATACTCAAAATTAATTCTACATGAAAGTTTTTTTATTAATTCTTTTTACGGGAATGGTTTTTATTTCAAATGCGCAGAACCAGAGAGCAGATAGTCTGAAGCAATTGCTTGAAAAAGCACCACGGGATACCAATCGTTTAGAATTGCTCTTGAATATTGCGGACATATACTATTTTTCTAAACCAGACACAAGCCTGCTGTTTTCAATAAAAGCATTAGATCTTGCCAGGGAACTGCATCACACAGTTGGAATAGTTATAGCTTTAAATAGGGCAGGAGAATCACTTCGGTTTTTGGGTGATTATCCTGCCTCACTCAAAATGCAATTTGAGGCGCTGCAGCTCAACCGTCAATTAAAGGATCTTGCCCTAGAGGCTACCAGTCTTGGCTATATTGGTTTTACTTATATCGAGTTCAAAGAATACCGGCAGGCACTTCAATACCTGTTGCAGGCTAATAAGATCAATCAACAATTGTCCCGTAAGTTGCCAAGTATTTTGACTGTATCCAATATCGGAAATGCGTATTATTTGCTTAAGATGCCCGACTCGGCCATGTATTACCTGCAGCAGGCTTATGAGAAGTATTTGGGTTTGAAGACCGCTCCCCCTGCTTTAAAATCCAATGTTTTAACCGGCATGGGAAATGTATATGCCGGCATAGGAAAAAAAGACTCCGCATTGCTGTATTATCATACAGCTTTGTTGAATTCCAAACTCTCAAACGACAAGCTCAATCTTAGCAAGGTTCTAAAAAAAATTGCTGAGATATATGAATCTGTTCAACAATACGACTCAAGTCTGTATTATGCCCGCCAAGCATTTGCTAACGGACAGAACGTGGCGCAGAAATTAGAGGTGCTCGAAACAAGTAATTTACTTGTCAAACTGTACAGGAAAGCCCAAAATCCGGATAGTGCCTTTTTCTACCAGGATATTGCCATAGCAATGAAAGACAGTTTATATGGCCCTGAAAAATTCAAGCAGCTGCAGAAGATAATGCTGCAGGAACAGGAGCAGCAGCAAAAAATATTGCAGGAGCAGGAGCGATTAAGGAATAAAATAAAGTATACCGCTTTGCTTGCAGGCTTGGGCGTACTCTTCATAATCGGTATCATTTTATATCGCAACAATCGCCTAAAACAATCAGCAAATAAAAAATTACAACAACAAAAGCAGCAGATTGAGACTACACTTCAGGATTTAAAGGATACACAAAAACAACTTATCCAATCAGAAAAAATGGCAAGCCTTGGCGAACTCACTGCAGGCATTGCACATGAGATTCAAAACCCTTTAAACTTTGTAAATAATTTTTCGGAAGTAAGTAAAGAGTTACTCGATGAAATGAAAACAGCATTAGATAATGGTGATGCGGAAGATGCTAAAGAAATAGCTGAGGATATAAAGCAAAATTTAGAAAAGATAAATCATCACGGCAAACGTGCCGATGCCATTGTAAAAGGAATGCTGCAACATTCAAGAGCAAGCTCAGGCAAGAAAGAGCCAACAGACATAAATGCTTTGTGTGATGAATATTTGCGGTTGAGTTATCATGGCTTACGGGCAAAGGACAAAACATTCAACGCAACAATTAAAACTGATTTTGATGAAACGATTGGCAAAATCAATATCATACCACAGGATATTGGAAGAGTGGTGTTGAATTTACTCACTAATGCATTCTATGTGGTGGATGAAAAAAAGAAATCAGGTCCCGATGGCTACCGGGATGAAAATTACGAACCAACTGTTTCAGTAAGTACAAAAAAAATAAAAGATAAAGTAGAAATAAAAGTTAGTGACAACGGTAACGGTATCCCTCAAAAAGTATTGGATAAAATTTTTCAACCCTTCTTTACCACCAAGCCAACAGGACAGGGAACAGGATTGGGATTATCACTGAGTTATGATATTGTAACCAAGGGGCATGGTGGGGAAATCAAAGTTGAAACCAGAGAGAACGAAGGAACCGAGTTCACAATTGTACTTTAGAATATTGAAATATGAAATACTTTTTCATCTTGCTTCTTGTTATCCCGTTCACTTCACCGGTATGTGGCCAGGTGCATGAAGCTGATAGTTTAATAAAATTACTGCAGAAAATACCAGAAGATACGAACCGTGTTAACTTACTATTGAAGATTGCCAGTAAATTATTTTTCTACAAGCCTGACATTAGTTTTGAGTATTCAACAAAAGCAGCGGCACTTTCAGATAGACTAGGGTATACAAAAGGAAATTTAACTGCTCTCACCTTAGGTGGTGAAAGCTTACGGCTTACAGGAGATTATCCCGGTTCACTTAAGCTACAATTCGAAGCACTAGAAATAAACCGGAAATTGAAAGATGCTGATGGTGAGGCCTCCAATCTTGGTAATATCGGAGCCATATATTTGGACCTTCGGGAATACCGGGAAGCTGTTCACTATTTGTTGCAATCAAATGCTATCAGGCAAAATCTGCCTAATTCTCCTGATGGAATATTTATATTGACCACTACAGGGATCGTATATGATTTTCTTAAAATGCCCGATTCAGCTTTCTATTATCTGCAAATGGCAAATATTCAGAACGAAGAGATCAGGCATCCACAATTAAAAAGTTTTATATCCATGAATATTGGTCTCATTTATTTTCATATTGGAAAAACCGATTCCGCATTGCACTATTATAATATTGCTTTGCTTAATTCCATTGCTTCAAATGAATCTATTAATCTGAGTCGGGTATATCAGCGAATGGCAGAGGTACATCAATCACTTGCCAACTATGATTCAGCTATGTATTATGCCCGCATTGCATTTACAGAAGCGCAAAGAACATCTCAAAAATTATTTTTATTAGAATCAAGTAGTTTTTTATCCGGACTCTATCGTATGCGGCACAATCTTGACAGTGCTTTTTTTTATGAAGATATAACCGTTGCTCTTAAAGATAGTTTGTATGGAACTGAAAAATTAAAAAAAATGCAGCTACTGATGCTGAGTGAACAAAAAAGACAGCAACAAATACTGCAGGAACAGGAATTGTATAAGAATAGAATGAAGCTGATTGCATTATTGGCTGCAGCCGGTGTCTTTCTGATCATTGTTTTTATTCTGTACCGCAACAACCGTCAGAAACAGAAAAAAAATAAAGTTTTAGAAGCAACACTAACTAATTTAAAATCTACCCAAACCCAACTTATTCAATCGGAAAAAATGGCCAGCCTTGGCGAACTCACTGCAGGCATTGCACATGAGATTCAAAACCCGTTAAACTTTGTAAATAATTTTAGTGATGTGAACAGGGAAATGATCGCTGAAATGAAAGAAGAAATTACCAAAGGCAACTATGCAGAAGTAAAAATTATTGCTGATGATATTGAAGCCAATGAACAAAAAATAAATCATCACGGTAAACGGGCAGATGCCATTGTAAAGGGAATGCTGCAACACAGCCGCAGCAGCAGCGGTGTAAGAGAACCAACTGATATCAATGCTTTGTGTGATGAATACTTGCGATTAAGTTATCATGGTCTCAGGGCAAAGGATAAATCTTTTAATGCTACAATCAAAACAGATTTTGATGCATCGCTTGAAAAAATAAATGTAATACCACAGGATATAGGAAGGGTGATTTTGAATTTGCTTACGAATGCTTTCTATGCAGTCACCGAAAAGAAAAAACAACAACCTGAGGGTTACGAACCAACTGTTTCAGTAAGTACAAAAAAAATAAAAGAGAAAGTTGAAATAAAAGTAAGTGACAATGGCAATGGTATTCCACAAAAAGTATTGGATAAAATATTTCAACCTTTCTTTACTACCAAACCTACCGGGCAGGGAACAGGCCTAGGTTTGAGTTTAAGCTATGATATTGTAACCAAAGGTCATGGTGGTGAATTGAAGGTGGAAACGAAGGAAGGTGGTGGCACAACATTTATAATCAAATTACCCGCTTAAAATATCAGCATGAGCAAGAAAATATTTATTCAAAAATTACTATTTATAATTTTGCTATTTTCTTTTTTAAAACCCATTTATGCCCAACAAAGCAGGGTTGATTCTGTAATTTATGCACTGGAAAAAAGTAAAATTTCTAAAGGAGTTGATAGCACCGGGTTTGATGCTGCAATAAGCCTGATTGAAAAAACCACATTGAACGATTCATCGATTGCTCTTATAGAAAAATCCGGAAATCAATTTACTATCGGAAATGATGAGTATTGGAGTTATAGAGTAAAGTTCGGTATCCTTAATAGTTTAATTGCAACAGATAAAAACAAAGCGATAATCTACGGCAAGTACAATTTTGAAGCAGCAAAAAAAAGCAAGACTCCTGATGCTTCATTTATAAGTAATGGATTTTTAAGTCAATTAAGATTACCCTATCGAAATTCAAACAGGCTGAGTGAAGGGTTTCAGTAATTCAATGAAAAATTGAAAGAATACAAACTAAATAATGATTCAACAGGCCTGGTTGATTGTTACTATGTACTGGCTGGTTTTTATCGGACAATCGGTTTACTCGACCAGGCTATCTATCATATGAAAAAGTCGGTAAGCTATATAAATTTTACCGGACAAAATGATAAAGCCACAGGTGCATTTACAAACCCGTTGGGAAAGAGCGTATGGTTAAATAATAATGCTGTTATTGGTATTTATTATTTACAGAAAGGAGCGTACACTGAATCAATAAAATATTCCAACATTTATTTAAATGAATTTAAGATTGGCAATACGACAACTGTTGAAAATACTGCTACCTATATTGCATATGCTAAAATATTGGCCGGCCAATTAGACAGTGTTTCGTATTTTTTGGATTTAGCTTTAAATGATAAAGAAAACCAAAAACAAAACGACGTCATTGCCTTTGCTTTACAGGTAAAAGCCTTATATAAAATAAAAACGGGTGATTTAGATGAAGCAGAAATACTGGTAAAACAATGCGGGAAGTTCATAGAAGAAAACAATATTCCTGTTAATGCAGGAGCCGGAACAATTGCACCTGATTATTATTTGGCATTGGTAAGGATTAAGCAAAACAGACTGAATGAAGCAATAGAATTACTTACAAAAGATATAGTGAGATTAAAAAACTTTCGGTTAGATATTTTAAGAGACTATAAAATGCTGGCTGAACTGTATGAGCAGACCGGCAACAACGAAAAAGCCAAAGATTCATATAAGACTTTTATTTCTCTTCAGGATAGTTTGCAGGCTGACCAAAGCAAGTATCGTTCGTTAAGTTTTGAAACCGAACAGGAGATGAATGAAAAAGAACTTTCCATCACAAAATTGCAAAGTGAGAATAAAATATCAGCACTTACAAAAAATTTCACCTTTGGTATTGCAGTGCTGGTATTACTTTTAGCCGGGGTTGTCTATTATCGTTTCAAAGCAAAACAAAAAGCCAATAAAGTATTAGAAGAAACATTGACTAACTTAAAATCTACTCAAACCCAGCTCATCCAATCCGAAAAAATGGCCAGCCTTGGCGAGCTTACTGCAGGCATTGCCCATGAAATTCAAAACCCATTAAACTTCGTGAATAATTTTTCTGAAGTAAGTAATGAGTTGATTGGTGAAATGGTTGAAGAAGTTGAAAAGGGAAATACAATGGAAGTGAAGGCAATTGCTGAAGATGTAAAACAAAATCTCGAAAAAATTCTGCATCACGGCAAACGTGCCGATGCCATTGTAAAAGGCATGCTGCAACATTCAATAGCAAGCACAGGCAAGAAAGAACTTACAGACATTAATGCTTTAGCAGATGAATATTTACGATTGAGTTATTACGGCTTGTGTGCTAAAGACAAAACTTTTAATGCAACTTTAAATACTGACTTTGATAATACACTTGAAAAAATAAATATTATCCCTCAGGATATTGGAAGAGTGATATTGAATTTATTGACAAATGCTTTTTATGCGGTCAACGAAAAGAAAAAACAACAACCTGAGGGTTACGAACCAACTGTTTCTGTAAGTACAAAAAAAGTTAGTGGTAAAGTTGAACTCAAGGTTGCAGATAACGGCAATGGCATTCCGCAAAAAGTAGTTGATAAAATCTTTCAACCATTCTTTACTACAAAACCAACCGGGCAGGGAACAGGACTTGGATTATCGTTAAGGTATGATATTATAAAAGCACATGGTGGCGAAATAAAAGTGCAAACAAAGGAAGGAGAGGGTGCAGAGTTTATCATTCAATTTAATGTTTAAATTTTAGACAGCTATGAAAATGTCCAAAGAAAGATTATTAGAAGAAACGTATCAAAAATTGTTAGATGTGGCGTTTTTTAATAAACAGTCGATAGATGTATTTGATGAAATAGTTGCGGCGGATATCGTGGGATATGGTACCACAGTAGATGAGAATATTCTCTCGTTACCTGAACTGCAAAGAATGATGACTCATCAAAGAGAACAGAGTAAAGGCATTGAAATTCGCTGGGATGTTGCACCATTTAAACATAGGATAGCAACAGATGAGAATTCCGCAGTTTTTGCTGATAATATATCCTTCACAGTTTTTGTAAACAATGAAAGTGTAGAAATGAAAATGCGGTTTTCAACTGTATTTGAATATGTTGAGGACCGGTGGTTACTGGTTCACTTTCATGGATCAAAACCAGAAAATGTAGAAAGTGAGAAGGACACTTTCGGCATTGAAGAATGGAAGCAACAAAATGAAAATCTACAAAGATTAGTAGATCAAAGAACAGCAGAACTTAAAAAACAAAAAGAAGAATTGGAACATGCACTGCATGAGTTACGAAGCACCCAAACCCAACTCATTCAATCTGAAAAAATGGCGAGCCTCGGTGAACTGACCGCAGGTATTGCACATGAAATACAGAACCCGCTAAACTTTGTCAATAATTTTTCTGAAGTAAGTAAGGAACTGCTGGATGAAATGAAAACAGCATTAGAGAATGGTGATGCCGAAGAAGCAAAAGAAATTGCTGAGGACATCATTCAAAATTTGGAAAAGATAAATCATCATGGCAAACGTGCTGATGCTATCGTAAAGGGAATGCTGCAACATTCAAGACAAACAACAGGCGTAAAAGAACCAACCGATATTAATGCTTTAGCAGATGAATATTTGCGATTAAGTTATCATGGCTTGCGTGCAAAAGACAAGTCATTTAATGCAACAATCAAATCTGATTTTGATACATCATTAGAAAAAATAAATGTTAACCCACAGGATATTGGAAGAGTGATATTGAATTTACTCACCAATGCTTTTTATTTTGTTAATGAAAAAAAGAAACAACAACCGGATGGATACGAACCAACAATTTCAGTTCAAACAAAAAAAATAAATAATAAGGTTGAGATAAAAGTTTCAGATAATGGTAATGGTATTCCACAAAAAGTATTGGATAAAATATTTCAACCTTTCTTTACAACAAAGCCAACAGGACAAGGAACAGGATTGGGATTGAGTTTGAGCTATGATATTATTAAAGCACATGACGGAGAGTTGAAAGTAGAAACGAAAGAAGGAGAGGGAGCAACATTCATTATTAGAATTCCCACAAACGAATAGCGAATGGAACCAAGCAAAAAATTGGAAGCCGAAGTAATGCAGGTGTATGATACCTGGTTAAACAGCTATATATCTGGTGATGTACAAGTATATGATTCATTCCTGGATGATGATTACAAGTTTATTGGTTCTACCGATAATGAAGAGTTTTTAAGCAGAAATGATACTACAAGGTTTTTTGAGGCTACGGCTGACCAGTTGGCGGGAAAGACTGATATAAGAAACAGCACCAAAACCATCAGACAGTTTGGTGATCTCATTTTTATTACTCACTTGTTTGATGCATGGTTTCTGAATGGAACAGAATGGAGTTACTATGGCAGGTTCAGATTTACATCAGCACTAAAGAAAAATAAAGAAGGTTGGCGGTTTATTTACCAGCATTTCTCCACACCTGATTCAAAAGCTCAGGAAGGTGAAACAATCGGCTATGAACAGGTAACTGCCGAAAACATTCAACTCCGTGATGCCATAAAACGCCGTACAATCGAGCTGGAACAAAAGAACCGTGAATTGGAAAAGGCTCTGGAGAATCTGAAATCCACACAAGCCCAACTGATCCAATCCGAGAAGATGGCTTCACTCGGAGAACTCACCGCAGGCATTGCACATGAAATTCAAAACCCTTTAAATTTTGTAAATAATTTTTCTGAGGTAAGCAATGAATTGATTGATGAAATGAATGGAGAACTGGATAAAGGAGATATTAACGAAGCAAAAGTGATAGCAGCAGATGTAAAACAAAACTTAGAAAAAATAAATCACCACGGCAAGCGTGCCGATGCCATTGTAAAAGGAATGCTCCAACATTCAAGAGCAAGCTCCGGCAAAAAAGAACCAACTGATATAAATGCATTGGCTGATGAATATTTAAGATTAAGCTATCATGGCTTAAGAGCAAAAGACAAGTCTTTCAATGCAGATTTTAAAAGCGACTTTGATGAAAGTATCGGTAAAATAAATATCATTCCGCAGGATATTGGAAGAGTGATATTGAATTTGCTTACGAATGCTTTCTTTGCAGTCAGCGAAAAGAAAAAACAACAAACTGAGGGTTACGAACCAACTGTTTCTGTAAATACAAAAAAGATAAATGATAAGATTGAGATCAGGGTAAAAGACAATGGCAATGGCATTCCTCAGAAAGTAATAGATAAAATCTTTCAACCCTTCTTTACCACAAAACCTACAGGGCAAGGAACGGGGTTGGGTTTATCATTAAGCTATGATATTATAAAAGCACATGGTGGCGAAATTAAGGTGGAAACGAAAGTTGATGAAGGAAATCCCGATAATTTCGGGAAAGGAGAGGGAACAGAATTTATTATTCAATTACCTGCTTAGACATGGTGGAGTCCCGATTGTACTGAGCCTTTCGAAGTATCGGGCCGAAAATGGAAACTAAGGAAGCCGCCCGGATGACCCGGTCGGAAGGGGTGAATGAACAACATTAAAACAATATTACCTTATTCCGCATAATTTTAAAAACTGCTATGAATAAAATAATCCTTACTGTTCTTGTTTGCTGTTCTCTTGGTCTGCAGGCCCAATACAAGCCCCCTTTCTTCAACACCATTACTGTTGACGATGGGTTGCCGGAAGCTAACATTGCATCCTCCCTGGAGGATAAGTATGGCTATTTGTGGTTCGGTACCAATAATGGCCTGGTCCGGTATGATGGCTATCGCCTAAAACCTTACCCGATAATGAACCAGGATGGACTGCCTGTTAACCCCGCTTCCATCAATAATCTTTTTGAGGACAGCAAAGGTAAAATATGGGTCTTTGTTTTTTTAGAGGGAATTTATTTTTATGACAGGGCCAAAGACATATTTATAAAGGCGCCTCTCAGTAAGGAAGACGCAGGTATTTTTAAAAAGATAAGAACATACGACTGGAAAGAAGATAAGCAACGCAATAGCATTTGGATGACTGTTTTTGAAACTGAAAGGGGAAAGCCGGCATTGTACAGTTTTGATTTGGAAAGCAATAAACTGGAGGCTTATAATGACCTGGCAAAAGGTAATCATTTTATCCCGTCTTATAGAACCGCAGGAATAAGTATGGATGCTTCGGGCAAAACCTGGCTGATAACGGATTCACTCCTCAGTTATTTTGAACCGGCCACAAAATCGTTCAAACCTTACTTTGTTTTACCGGATACGTCAGGCGCTTCCTATTTTATGTCTGTTTTGGCCGACCCGGTTGACGCTGATATGCTCTGGTTAAATATCAGCAGGAATAAACCCAATCAGCCAGAACTTATAAATGTGCGAAAGCTGCTGAAGTTTAATACTAAAACCAAAACGTATAGCATTTCAGCCCCGGGAAGTAAGGACCCATTGGCGATACCCGGTATTTGTTTTCATACGTTTATTGATTCACTTAAAAGGGTCTGGTTGTCAACTGATAAAGGGGTTTCGGTGTATAACAGACAAACAGGCGGCTTTATTCATTACCCGGTCAGCTATCAGGATACGTTGAATCATACCGAAGTAATTACGGCAGATAAAGATGGAAATATCTGGCTGGCAGGTCTTAATAGCGGGCTGTTTTTCCTGGATACAAAATGAGCCATTTTATATCCATGCAATCCGAATGAGGGAACGGGCAGTTTACCAACTTTCAGGAATGTCAATAAACTATTTTTTGACCGCTCAGGTACACTATGGGTGAACTTACCAAATACAGGTATTGCCTGGAGGAACAAGCAAAAAACACAGTTTAGTCCATTGCCTGTTAACCCATTCCCAAAAGCCAACGGATTTAAAGAAATACCACCGCAATTTTCTATTGTGGGCACACAGGGCGACAGCATTTGTTTTTTAACTGACACTAGCAGACTGGTAGCCTGGAACACGGTAAAAAATAGCTTTGAAAATATTGATTTGAAAGACAGGCAGCTCTATAAAAAAATCGTTGCTGTCGCAAAAAGCAGGGATGGGAGTTTATGGATAGCCGCACTGGAAAGCGGTCTTATTCAGTACAATCCCGTTTCCCGTACAATTATTAAATTCAGGAATGACCCTAACGACAGTACTACAATTGCCAGTGATATTATACTCACTGTAGCTGCTGACAAAGCCGGAATCGTATGGGTAGGTACAGTCAGTAAAGGCCTTAATAGTTATAACACCCAAACAAAAAAATTTACACGTTATCCTTTTGTAATAAACAATAGCATAAAACAAGTAAAGGATTCATTAGACGACCAAACGGTCACCTACCTGTATTTTGACAAGGAGGATATGCTTTGGATTGGTACCAACAATGGAGGGGGAAATAGTTTTAATCCCCACACAGGAAAATTCAGGTCGTACCTAAATTATAAAGAAGGTTTCTTTGCCATCACCTCCATGTTTGAAGATAGCCGCAAAAGATTCTGGGTGTCCACCTACCTGTCAGGTGTTTTCCTGCTGGATAAACAAACGGGTGCTTTGAAAAAGTTTTCGGAAAAAGAAGGTCTGATACACAATAGCGCATTTAGTATAAAGGAAGATGCAGCAGGTAATATATGGGTGGCCACCACAAAAGGTATGTCACGGATAAATCCTGTTACATACAGCATCACCAATTTTGCAGCCGCAAGGCCGGTGATGAATGAATTCTCAATTACTAATTTTCTTGACAGAAACGGGGTATTTCATATGCAGGCCAGGAACGGGATACTTGCTTTTAACCCGCTGCAATTGGATGAAAGTAAAACATTGCCCGCCGTATATATAGAGTCAGTCGGTTACCGCTCATCAGGAAAAACTACTGATACCCTTTTGTTTACTGAAGGGTTGGAAAAAATCAGGTTGAAACATGATGAGAATAGGATCAGTTTTCAGTATATCGCCCTGCACTTTGCTGATCCTTCAATGAATCAATATGCCTATCAGCTGGAAGGATATGATAAAGATTGGGTGCAGGCAGGTACACAGCGGGCTGTTACTTACACCAACCTTTCCCCCGGCAAATATATTTTTAAAGTAAAAGCTGCCAATAGTGACGGTGTTTGGAATGAAAAAGGCGCAAGCTTTACCATTATCATATTACCACCCTGGTGGAAAACCTGGTGGGCATATATGTTGTATGTATTGCTTTTTTTAGGAGCGTTAAGAATCTTTAGCAAATGGCGGGAAAGAAATCTGCGGCGGGAGAAAGAAATATTAGAAGAAAAAGTAACGGAACGAACTACAGAACTAAAACAATCGCTTGAAAGTTTGAAGGCAACTCAGTCGCAGCTGGTACAATCCGAAAAAATGGCCAGCCTCGGTGAACTCACCGCAGGCATTGCACATGAAATTCAAAACCCGTTAAATTTTGTAAATAATTTTTCAGAAGTAAATAAAGAATTATTGCTTGAGATGAAAGATGAAATTGATAAAGGGAACATTAATGAAGTAAAAACAATTGCAAACGATTTAATAGATAATCAGGAGAAAATAAACCACCACGGCAAAAGAGCCGATGCGATAGTAAAAGGAATGCTGCAACATAGCCGAAGTAGCAGCGCAGTGAAAGAACCAACAGATATCAACTCATTGGTTGATGAATATTTAAGATTGAGTTATCATGGCTTACGGGCAAAGAATAAATCATTTAATGCCACAATGAAAACCGATTTTGATGACAGCATTGGAAAAATAAATATCATTCCACAGGATATTGGAAGAGCAGTTTTGAATTTACTTACCAATGCTTTTTATGCAGTTAACGAAAAGAAAAAACAACAACCTGATGGTTACGAACCAACTGTTTCTGTAAGTACAAAAAAAGTTAGTGATAAAGTTGAAGTCAAGGTTGCAGATAATGGCAACGGCATTCCTCAAAAAGTATTGGATAAAATCTTTCAACCTTTCTTTACAACAAAACCAACCGGGCAGGGAACAGGATTGGGATTATCGCTGAGCTATGATATCATAAAAGCACATGGCGGGGAATTGAAAGTGGAAACGAAGGAAGGCGAGTTTGCGGAGTTTGTAATTCAATTGCCTATAAAAGAAAATGTATAAATTCAACGGATGAAAACCAAACTTTTGCTTTTACTATTATTTATTTTTTTTAATGCTTCAGTTTTTGCGCAGCAATCACTGCTGCCTGTGTATGAAATTAAAATTGATACACCCGCTAAGCTGCCGGACACTCACTGGCTAATGCTGGAAGATACCAGCGGAAAATTCACTTTTGATCAGATTCGAAATGAAACATTTAATAGCATTTTTCATAAGAATACTGCAAAGAAAGATTTAGGGTATGCACCCCTGCATACCTATTGGCAGAAAATCGTTTTGAAAAATAGTACAGGAAAATCTCTTGAGCTAATAACTTATAATGTTCCCTGGGCAGATCGGTATGATCTATACATTATTCGTTCAAATGGTAAAATAGAACATTATGTGAGCGGTTTCTATGTTCCGTGGAGTAAACGCAACGGGTATAAAACATTTGCTTCTCTTCCGTTTTCTTTGGCGGAAAACGAACAGGTCACTATGTATAAAAGAACTTACTTCTATAAAATTAAATCAAATGAAGGACTCGCATTTTCTTTTTCATTTCCAGAAGCCTCTTATAAAAAGGCAGTGAATGTGCTTTCGGAGCGATATAATGGTGATGTTCGAAATGGTTTTATTAGCGGCATCTTACTTTTTGGTTTTTTCATAAACATGTTATTTTTTAGAATTAATAAAGAAAAACTTTATCTCTATTTCGCATTATTTCAGCTTACAGAAGGTTTGTGGTATTTAAGTTTTACTCGTAATCTCATGTTCCAGGAGAATACGGAATTTTACGAATTTTTTGGCACATTTATTTTTGGCGGTTTATGTTTTTTTTCAACCGTTTTATTTGTTAGGGAATTTTTAAAAACACCCAGATATTATCCTCGATGGGATAAGACGATTTTATTTTTTACTATCCTGTGGTTATCAGCTATTACATTCAATTATTTTTTTAACCCTGGATTGTCCATTCAGTGGAAAGGAATCCCGGGCTTAGTCAGTAGTATTTCTATTACTCTTTTAATGATATGTCTTTTCATAAGTTTTTTATTGCCAAAAAAAGAAAAGGATTCGTTTACATCATTTGCAGTGGCTGGTGCATTACCTGCTTTTTTTCTTTGGGGATTTTATTACGGAATAACTAACATCTATGGTTCACTTAGTGTGTATGGAGTGACTACTTTCAAATTTATAACCTGGATGCAGGAGAACACCAACATTATAGAAATGTGGTGTGTTACGTGGTTTACAATTGTTTTTACATGGATACTTGTTCAGAAGTATGCGTTGCTGCGTAAACAACTCACTTTACAGGCACTGGACAGAGAAAGGGAAAGAACAGAATTAATGACGCAGCAAAAAGTAGAACTGGAAAGTAAGGTGGAAGAACGTACAGGTGAACTAAAAAAATCCATTGAGGAATTAAAAGCTACCCAACATCAATTGATTCAATCAGAAAAGATGGCAAGCCTTGGTGAACTCACCGCAGGCATTGCACATGAAATTCAAAACCCGTTAAACTTCGTCAATAATTTTTCAGAAGTAAATAAAGAATTATTGCTTGAAATGAAAGATGAAATTGATAAAGGAAATATTAAAGAAGCAAAATCACTTGCAGATGATTTAATAGATAACCAGGAGAAAATAAACCAACATGGCAAGCGTGCAGATGCCATTGTAAAAGGAATGTTGCAACATAGCAGAAGCAGCACTGATAAAAAAGAACCAACAGATATTAATGCATTGGCTGATGAATATTTGCGTTTGAGTTATCATGGTTTAAGAGCCAAAGACAAATCATTTAATGCAACAATCAAAACTGATTTTGATATATCATTAAAAAAAATAAATATTAACCCACAAGATATTGGAAGAGTGATTTTGAATTTACTTACCAATGCTTTTTATGTTGTTAATGAAAAAAAGAAACAACAACCCGAAGGATATGAACCTATAGTTTCAGTAAGTACAAAAAAGTTAAATGATAAAGTAGAAATAAAAGTAAAAGATAATGGTAATGGTATTCCACAAAAAGTTTTGGATAAAATATTTCAACCCTTCTTTACTACCAAACCCACCGGGCAGGGAACAGGATTGGGTTTATCTTTAAGCTATGATATTATTAAAGCACATGGTGGTGAATTGAAAGTGGAAACAAAGGAAGGTGAGGGAGCGGAGTTTATTATTCAATTGTCTGTTAGGT
Organism: Chitinophagaceae bacterium; assembly: GCA_037721545.1. Classification (GTDB taxonomy): domain Bacteria; phylum Bacteroidota; class Bacteroidia; order Chitinophagales; family Chitinophagaceae; genus Ginsengibacter. Next base: position 1,645 of record JBBJOK010000030.1, on the reverse strand, counting down.
AAAAAATTAAAACTGATAATGAAAAAAATCGCTTGTTTTATTTTTATAATTTTCACTGCATGGGCAGGGCATACACAGGATAAAAGAATTGACAGCCTCAAACTGCTGATCCAAAAGGAAAAAAAGGATACAGCAAAAATTCGCAAATTGGTTCTGCTAGGCGAAGTTTACAGGAGAATGAATAATGATTCGGCTTTAGTATTTTTTCAAGATGCAATTCGCTTGTCGGAAAAAATTGGATTTAAACAAGGGGAAATTCAGGCAAGAAGTAGTATTGCATACTTCATGCTTTCTGTGAAATCAGATTACGCGACAGCTTTGGATTTATATTTTAGAAATCTGAAAATGGAAGAGCTAACAGGCGATACTGCATACATTTTCTCAGATACCAGGGATGTTGAATCTATTTATGAAAGCATTGAAGATTTTGAAAAAGCATTTGAATATATAAATAAGCTCAAGAATTTAATAACCTCGGGAATTTTAAAAAGCAGTGCGAATTTGGCCAAATACCGTGTGACCGTGGATGATAGGTTTGGTTTCATATATGAAAGATTGAATAAATTGGATTCTGCTAAATACTATAAGACCAGGGTATCTAATTATGGCATAGCAAAAAATGATAGTGGTAAGATTGCAATTGGAAGTATAGGCCTAGGGAACATTTACCGAAAGCTAAAAAAACCTGACTCCGCCTTTTATTATTACCGGACCGGTATGCTGGTTACTAAAAGTCACCATAATAATAACATATATAGAATATTACTATTTGAGTTAGGAAACTTGCATTGGGAAAGCAATCAAACAGACTCTGCATTTTATTATGCTTACAAAGCTTTCAAACTTTCGCAGAAAGGAAAGAATCCCGGCCATATGATCAGTGCTGCAGAATTACTCGCTGAAATCTATTATGCAAAAAAACAACCTGATAGTGCCTACCAATACCTCAAGCAGTCAATGCTGTTGAAAGACAGTTTATATAGTTCAGAAAAGGTGGTAAGAGTTCAAAATCTTAGTTTAAAAGAGTCCTTAGAAAAACAACAACAGGAGCAAACTAAAAAAGAAGCCGTTCAGCAATATAAGTCCAGGATTAAAATTTATAGTTTGGCTGCCGGGCTTACAGGTTTGCTCATCTTAATTTTTATCCTTTTCAGGAATAATCGTCAACGACAGATTGCAAATAAAAAGATTGAAAAGGCCTACACAGATTTAAAATCCACCCAAAAACAACTTATCCAATCAGAAAAAATGGCAAGCCTTGGCGAACTTACAGCCGGCATTGCACATGAGATTCAAAACCCGTTAAACTTTGTAAATAATTTTAGTGATGTGAACAGGGAAATGATCGCTGAAATGAAAGAAGAAATTACCAAAGGCAACTATGCAGAAGTAAAAATTATTGCTGATGATATTGAAGCCAATGAACAAAAAATAAATCATCACGGTAAACGGGCAGATACCATTGTAAAGGGAATGCTGCAACACAGCCGCAGCAGCAGCGGTGTAAAAGAACCAACTGATATTAATGCCTTGGCGGATGAATATTTGAGATTAAGTTATCATGGCTTGCGTGCAAAAGACAAGAATTTTAATGCATCAATGCAAACAGATTTTGATGAAAGCATTGGTAAGATAGAAGTTGTGC
>JBBJOK010000029.1:15010-17251 GCA_037721545.1 Chitinophagaceae bacterium | reverse complement strand
ATTTGGTTATTGATGCTGCAATGGATGCCATTATTTGCATGGATACATCAGGGATTATTACTGTGTGGAACCCGCAGGCAGAAAAAGTATTTGGCTGGAAAGAAAATGAGATGATAGGACGAGAGCTTGTGGATACGATTATTCCACCGCAACACCGCGATAGTCATCTTACTGGTATGAAAAAATACCACGAAACCGGGGAAGGTCCAATTTTGAGAAACCCTTTTGAAATAACAGGGATAAATAAACGGGGTCACGAATTTCCTATTGAGTTAAGTGTGGTACCAATCAAACAAAAAGATTCTGAATTTTTTTGTGCATTTATAAGAGATATCACCGACCGTAAATTAGCGAGCAACCTTTTAAAGGAGTTGAACGATCATTTACAGAAACAGGCTAAACTATTGGCCACTTCTAATGAAGAACTTGAAAGATATGCCTATGTTGCCTCCCATGATCTTCAGGAACCATTAAGAATGGTTACCAATTTTTTACAATTGCTGCAAAAAAAATATGATGACAAGCTTGATGAAACAGCGCAGAAATATATAAATTTTGCTGTTGATGGCGCCGGCAGAATGAAAACTCTTGTAATGGATCTCCTTGAGTTTTCAAAAATAAGTACAGCAAAACTACCTCATAAGCTTATTAATTTAAATGCGGTTATTACCCATATCAGACAGGCATTAAAAGTCTCTATAGATGAATCAAATGCTGCAATAAATGTACAATTCCTTCCTAAGGTTTTAGGCAATGAATCTCAGCTTTCACAATTATTTCAAAACCTTATTAGCAATGCAATTAAATACCGGGGCATTCAGCAACCGATAATTAATATAGGTTATACAGAAAAAGCTGAAGAATGGCAGTTTTATGTAAAAGATAACGGTATTGGTATGGACGCAAAATTTTTTGACAAAATATTTATCATATTTCAGCGACTGCATAACAAAGCAGAATATTCAGGTACAGGCATTGGGCTAGCTTTATGTAAAAAAATTGTAGAATTACATGGGGGCAAAATATGGGTTGAATCAGTTATTGGCGGGGGAAGTACATTCTATTTTACTATACTTAAAATAAAAGCCACTAATACTGTTAGTTAGTTTCATACCATCAACAACCTCTTAATCTTTTTATATGATTAAAGAACCAAGAATATTATTAATAGAGGATAACCAAGGTGATGCAGAACTTACCAGAGAAGTTTTTAAAAATCACGCGGCAAACACTCAAATGCATGTTTTAAATAATGGAGAAGAAGCACTTCAATTTTTAAAACAGAAAGGTGAATATGAAAATGAATTAAGGCCACATTTGATATTACTGGATATAAACCTGCCAAAAGTAGATGGGAAAGAGGTGTTGCGGTTCATAAAAAATGATGATGAATTAAAATGCATTCCTGTAGTAATTTTCAGTACATCATCTCTTGAAGAAGATATTTATTATGCATATAGGCATCAGGCAAATTGTTTTATGGTGAAGCCGGCTAACCTTGAAGATTTTAATTTAACTATTAAAGCTATTTACGACTTTTGGATAAACTGCGTCACCTATCCTAATAAAAATTAAATGCATCACCCACAAGAAATATCCATATTAATAATTGAAGACAATCCGGGTGACCAGGTATTGCTAATTGAGAATTTGAAAAACACCAATTTATTTATTAAAACTATTAAAACTGCAGATAACCTGGCAGCGGGAATTTCCTATTTAAGCAAACAGGGTGTCGATTTGATATTTTTGGACCTTTTTCTACCGGACAGTTCGGGATTAGATTCTTTTTCAGAGTTAATAAAACTAAATCCCAAGCTTCCCGTTGTTATTTATTCCGGCCTCACGGATACAGAAATGGCAATCAAAGCAATTACTTTAGGCGCTCAGGACTTTTTAATAAAAGGAGAATTTACCACCAACTTACTTGAAAAAACTGTTAGATACAGCATTGAAAGAAAACATAATTCAGATGCATTAGAAGAAAGTAATGCAAAATATAATTTGATAAGTAAGGCTACTCACGATATGGTTTGGGATTGGAATTTAGTTACGGGTGAAGTTATCAGAAATACGGAAGGCTGGAAGAAAATTTTTAGAACTGATAAAAAAATAAATATTGGAACCAAAGAAGACTGGCGGGCAAAAATGCATCCAGATGATCTTGAAAAAGCCAACAGGGTGTTTGACGAGATAATTAACTCTCAAACCAAGGAACTCTATGAAATGGAATTAAGGATA
>JBBJOK010000029.1:3722-14910 GCA_037721545.1 Chitinophagaceae bacterium | reverse complement strand
TGACGAGATAATTAACTCTCAAACCAAGGAACTCTATGAAATGGAATTAAGGATAGTAAGAGATGATGGCACCATTGGCCATATTGAGGACAGGGGCTATGTGATCAGGAACGGTGAAGGTAAAGCTCTACGGATAATAGGTGCTACGCTCGATATTACCGAAAGAAAAATTGCCGAAGAAAAGGTTCTATTAAGAAAGCAACGCTATAAATCACTGGTACAAAATTCAACTGACCTGTTGGGGGTTTTGGATGCAGAAGGAAATTATCTTTATGTGAGCGGCTCATCAAAAAATATATTAGGCATTGAGCCAGGCTTTTTTATAGGAAAAAATGCATTCTCATTTATACATGAAGATGATCAGGAGAAAGTACTGGCATCCTTGCAGGAAGTATTATCAGGCAAGTTTGTTGAAACTCCTTTATTTAGGTTTAAAAATAATGCAGGTGAATGGCGCTGGATAGAAAGTAGAGTTACTAACCTCTTGAACGATCCGGCAGTTGAAGGGATTGTTATGAACTCCCGGGATGTTACAGATAAAAAAGTAGCAGACGAAAAACTTCAATTTAGTGAACAGAGATTTAAATCCCTGGTGCAAAATGCTACTGATCTCCTGACGGTAATAAATGCTGAGGGAAATTTTATTTATGTAAGCCCGTCATCAAAAAAAATCTTAGGGATTGAAGCCTCATTTTTTATAGGAAAAAATGCATTTACATTTATACACGAAGATGATCAGCAGATAGCCTTTGCAGCATTGCAGGAAGTATTATCCGGCAACTTTGAAGAAATAACTCAATATAGGTTTAAAAATGGTACCGGGGAATGGCGATGGGTGGAAAGCACTGGTATTAACCTTTTGAATGATCCCGCAGTTGGGGGTATTGTGGTTAATGCCAGGGATGTTACGGATAAAAAAAATTCAGATGATAAACTTCTGTTGAGTGAAAAAAGATTTAAATCATTGGTACAAAACAGTACTGATCTTCTATCAATTATAAATCCTGAAGGAATTTATAAGTATGTTAGCCCCACATCTAAAAAAATATTAGGTTACGACCCTGAATTTTTAGTTGGCAAAAATGGGTTCACGTTTGTTCATGAAGATGATCGGCAGAAAATGATGGACTTTTTTGTTGCAAATGCTGATAAAAAATTTGTTGAAACTCCTCTTTTCCGTTTTAAAAATAGTGCCGGAGAATGGAGATGGATAGAAGGAAGCATTACTAACATGTTAGATGACCCTGCTGTTGGCGGTATAGTGATTAATTCCCGTGATGTAACTGAGAAAAAAATAGCGGATGATCAACTTAGTAACCTTTCACTAATTGCCAAAGAAACAATTAATGGAGTTATGATACTGGATGATCAATATAAAGTAACATGGGTAAATACTGCGTTCACAAAAATGTCGGGATATGAATTAATTGAGATTTCCGGGAAAAGCCCTTTTGAATTTTTCCCAGCTCCCGAAACAAATGTTACGCAAATGGGTTTTATTAATAACCAACTAAGTTATAAAGAACCTTTTGTTTTTGAAAAACTTGATAAAACAAAAACAGGGGATAAACTATTTATGAAAGTACAAATGCAGCCCACATTTACAGAGAATGGGGCTGTTAAACAATATATTGCTATAATTACTGATGTAACTAAACAAAAGGAACTGGAAGAACAGGTAGAATTGGAAAAATTGATAAAGCAAAAAGAAATAACCCAGGCCGTATTTACGGCTCAGGAAAATGAACGGTCACACATTGGAAGAGAACTTCATGATAATGTAAATCAACTGCTTGGGGCAACCCACCTGTATATTGATATGTCCAGAAAAAACCAGAAAGACCGGGATTCATTATTAGACAGCGCTTCTACATATACCTATAATGCTATCCAGGAGATAAGGAAATTATCTAAAACACTTATCACACCATTAATAAAAGACGTAGGCTTAATTGACTCCATAAAATATCTTACAGAAGAAATTATGCTAGTGCATCCAATAAAGATTGTGAGCAATACCAATGATTATCTGGAAGAAGGGCTAAGTCAGCAATTCAAACTTAATATTTTTAGGATTGTTCAGGAGCAAATAAATAATATACTAAAACATGCCAAGGCTAAAAATATTGTTATAACAATTTCAGAAAATGCCGGTAAAGTTTTATTTTCTATTGCTGATGATGGAATTGGTTTTGATGTAGGAAAAAGAAAACCCGGCATTGGAATCACTAATATAAAAAGCCGTTGCGAACTACATAATTGTACCCTGAAGCTATCTTCGCAACCGGGTAAGGGCACCACATTATCTATATCTTTTAATAAAAAAGATTTAATAAAAGACAATGCTTATGAAACTATATCATAAATATCTAAATTTATAAAATGATAAATATATTATTAGCAGATGATCATGCTATAATAAGAACGGGATTAAAATTATTAATAACAAATTATATTGCTAATTCTGTAATTGATGAGGCATGGGATGGTGACTCTGCTTTTAAAAAAATCAAGGAAAAAGATTACCACCTTATAATACTGGATGTAAACATGCCGGGTACTGATTCATTTGGTTTGGTAAGCAATATTATTTCTTATAAAGCAGCAGCAAATATTTTGATGTTTAGTATGAATGCTGAAGAAATCTATGCTAAAAAATATTTACAGCTTGGAGCAAAAGGGTATATAAATAAAATATCATCAGAAGAGGAAATAAAAAGAGCCATTGACAATGTAAGAGAAGGTAAGCGGTATATAAGCGCTACATTAAGTGCAGCTCTTGCAGATGAAGCACTTGGCAAAAGAACAAACAATCCTTTTGACAAATTATCACCCAGGGAATTTGAAATTGTAATGTACCTTATAAAAGGTACATCATCAGCAGATATTTGCAACGCATTAAACTTACAAACATCAACAGTGGGTACACATAAAGCAAGAATATTCGAAAAGCTTAACTGTAGAAATATTGTTGATATAAATACACTGGCAAAAGTGTATAATATAATTCCCTCCACGTGATTTTGCAGGTATTACCGTTGCCACACCCTTACCATAATTTATAGGAAAAGGATTTTATATTTTGTACCTTATTTTTGTACAAATCCTCAACAGTATGCAGATAGTTCTGGTAGCACATAATCTTTTGCGATGGGCTGTATTAATATTTGGCTTGTGGGCAATATTTTCAGCCATTTCCGGTATTGTAAATAAAAGAAATTATACGGCCGCTGATGATAAAAGTAATTTCTTTTTTATGCTTAGTTGCGATATACAATTATTGCTTGGTTTAATATTGTATTTCGCCAATTCATGGTTCGAGCGGCTAAAAGATCTTGGCAATAACATGAAAGATGCCGGCAATCGGTTTTTCACAATGGAACATGGCTTATTAATGATAATAGCAATAATATTAGTTCATGTGGGGCGGGTTTCAGTAAAAAAAGCACCAACCTCTGCTGCGAAACATAAACGAGCTTTACTATTTTTTGGGTTGGGTGTTGTTCTTATTTTAGCTGCAATACCCTGGCCCTTTAGAGAAGCTATTACCCGGCCATTATTAAGATGGTTTAACTAGTTTTCAGAAGAAACAGTGTAATGATGAATGAAGAGAAAACAGTACCCATTATCCTTATTACAAATGATGATGGCATAACAGCTCCCGGTATTAGAAACCTTGTTGAAGCCGTAAAAGGACTGGGAGATATAGTAGTTGTAGCACCGGATAAGCCGCAAAGCGGAATGGGGCATGCGATCACCATTGGAGTTCCGCTAAGGCTTTACAGAGTAGAAGATATGTTTGATGGAGTGGAAGCCTGGCACACCAGCGGAACGCCGGTAGATTGCGTAAAACTTGCGGTGGATAAAATTTTACATCGCAAACCTGATATTTGTTTAAGTGGCATCAATCATGGCGCAAATCATTCAATAAATGTAATTTATAGTGGCACAATGAGCGCAGCTATGGAAGCAAGTATTGAAAGTATTCCCAGTATTGGTTTTTCATTATTAGATTACAGAATGGAGGCAGATTTTACGGCGGCAAAATATTATGTGCGTAAAATTGTAGAAAGCCTTTTAAAAACAAAAATGGATAAACATCTTTTACTGAATGTAAACTTTCCTATTGTTCCGCTGGAAGAAATAAAAGGTATAAAAATATGCAAACAGGCCTATGCAAAATATGATGAAGATTTTGCGGAGCGGCTGGATCCTCATGGTAAAAAATATTACTGGCTTACAGGTGAGTTTGTAAATTTTGATAAAGGAAATGATACCGATGTATGGGCTTTACAAAATAATTATATAAGTGTTGTTCCTGTTCAGTTTGACCTTACTAATTATGAATTAAAAAAACAACTTGAAAAAGACTGGAAAATAAATGATATTTAAAAAAGATAATTTCGTTTTTGGTTTAGTGCTGGGTTTTATTGCTCCTGCATTTGGTTTCCTGCTTTATAAATTTGTAAAATTTTGCCCTTTTACTATTGCAGAAATGTTTCAGTGGATGAGGCTTAATCCAAATTTAATTACCGTTTTCATCAGTGTATCTTTATTTGCCAACGCCGTATTGTTTACAATCTATATAAACGGGTACCGCGATAAAACTGCAAAAGGCATTTTTGTTCTCACCATTATTTATGCAGTAATAGCTATGCTGTTTAAATATTTATAAACTAATTCCAAGAAACATATCTTTAATTATTACTCCTTAAGATGTTTATGGCATGAAATACTATATCATAGCAGGCGAAGCTTCCGGCGATCTGCATGGCAGCAATCTTATTAAGGAATTAAAAAAAATTGATACGGCGGCACAATACAGGGCATGGGGTGGCGATAAAATGCAAGCCCTGGGGATTAAGCTTGTTAAGCATCACAAAGACCTTGCGTTTATGGGTTTTGTAGAAGTGATAAAAAATCTACCCACCATTCTCAAAAATTTAAAGTTTTGCAAGCATGATATTTTACAATACAATCCTGATGCGCTGATTCTTATTGATTATCCGGGATTTAATTTACGTCTTGTAAAATGGGCGAAGGAAAGAGGATTTAAAGTAATTTATTATATATCCCCGCAGGTATGGGCATGGAAGGAAAGCCGAGTAAGCCTGATTAAGAAATACGTGGATAAAATGATTGTTATTTTACCCTTTGAAAAAGATTTTTATAAAAAACATGCGTATGAGGTTGAGTACGTCGGGCATCCTTTAGTTACTATTGTTGAAGATCATAAGCAACAAAAAGAGTTGCAGGTTACAAATTACCAGTTACCAGAGCCCAGTATTTTGCAATCCGAATCTGAAAGTACCTATGAACTACCCAATATAATTGCACTATTACCCGGTAGCCGTAAACAGGAGATCATAAAAAAGCTTCCTATTATGTTGGCGGCTACCGTGCATTTTCCTGAATATAATTTTATAATAGCAAAGGCGCCGGGGATTACTGATGATTTTTATTACCAATTTTTGTTATCGTATAAAAATGTTTCGGTCTCAAATCAAACCTATTCAGTATTAAAATTATCAAAAGCAGCGGTTGTTACATCCGGCACTGCTACGTTGGAAACAGCTTTGTTTGAAATCCCTGAAATTGTTTGCTATAAAGCAAGTGAGCTCTCCTACCAGATAGGCAAAAGATTAATAAAATTGAAATTTATCAGCCTCGTAAACCTAATCATGGATAAAGAAGTGGTTAAAGAACTTATTCAAAATGATCTTACAGTAGAAAATATCAGGCATGAACTAGAACAATTGCTGACAAACGAAAGCAGGCAACAACAAATTAAAAGTGATTATAAGGAGCTGATTAATTTACTAAGTAAGGGAGGCGATGCATCAGCCAATGCTGCAAAAATCATCTACGAATATCTTAAGTGATAAAGAAATAATAATTTTTTGTAAAGTTTTTTAATAGTTTTATTGCCGAAGCAGTTTAAAAGCGAGAATAATTAATGCCAGCAAAAATAATATAATGGATAGCCGGTTGATCCCATGCATATAGCCCACCCACTTACTATCCGGGCGATTAGGATCCTTTTTCTTTATGTATAGATATTCTGAAATTTGCCGCCACACTCCCATAATTGTTATTTTAGATTAAACTTAACCTCTATCAAAAAACCCTGGAAAGATATTTCCGTAAATTACTGAAATAAAAAAATATTAAAATGAAATTGATTATAACAGCTCTTCTTTGTGTTTTGATGGCTGGCTCAAGTAATGCACAAAAAAATAAAAAAGCAAAGGATACTGAAAAATTTGCTGTAACCAAAACCGATGCGGAATGGAAAAAACAATTAACTGCAGAGCAGTTTGCAGTTGCACGAAGGGCAGGTACTGAAAATCCATATACAGGCAAATACTGGGATCACCATGAAAAAGGAATTTATAAATGCATTGGTTGCGCACAGGAATTATTTGAGTCTAACACAAAATTTGAAAGCGGAACAGGATGGCCAAGTTTTTACCAGCCCATTAAAAAACAAAATGTTTTGGAAAAAACGGATAGAGCGTATGGGATGGCAAGAACAGAGGTACTGTGCAGCAGATGCGGTGCTCACCTCGGACATGTATTTGATGATGGCCCAAAACCGACGGGCTTACGGTATTGTATGAATTCTGCTTCGCTGGATTTTGCAAAAGCAAAGTAGCTAATTGCTGACTACTCTGATAGATGAGCCAGTATATCTTTTATGCTGGATCTTTTTGTATAATTAACATCAAAAAAACGATAGGTTATTTTGCCTTGTTTATTTATGATATAAACAGCAGGAACGGGTAGGTTAGCACCGTTATTTCCGTTGGCTTCCAACAGATCAATACCATATCCCTTATAAGCCTTTAAAGCTTTATCATCTTCCTGATAAGCAACTTTGTAAGCATTCATAATTTTTAATCCCTCATCATATATGAGAGAATAATTAGCATTTGTTTTCCGTACGGTCAACGAAATATTCTCAGGAGATTCAGGTGTAATGGCTATAACAGTGGCGCCTTTTCCTTTTATTAAAGCGATAGAATCTTCCATTTGTGCTAACTGCTTATTGCAATATTGACACCATTGCCCACGATAAAACATCAATACAACATCGCCCTTTTTTAATTGCTTCTTTAAATTTATTTTTTTGCCTGATTGATTGGTAGCAGTGAAATCCGGCGCTGCATCATTTACATTTAATCCTACAGGGTATGTTTGCGCATATACTCCTACAGTGCAAATACAAAGCAAAAGAAAGAATAGTTTTTTCATGGAGATTATATTTATTCAAATCTACTCATTAAATATAATTCCTGAACAGTGTATTCATTAATGAGATGTTAAGCTTAATACCCAAATATGTTAAGCTCTTTTTAACAATGTATGGGGTTTCATAAACTCTGTTATGATTATTAACGATGGTTAGCTTAAGTTTTTATGATTGATGAAACTCTTTTGAATCCTTTTTCAAGAAATCCCCAATAAGGTTTTGGCCCTTTCGAATATTCAAGCTTAAAGGCAAGAATACTTTTCTCTTTAATATAATTAATAGCCTCTTCAATAGAATCGGTAACCAAATATAAACTGGGGTCATTTGCAGAAATTGTTCCTTCTCTCATCATTCGTTCGTTATGAGCAATCAGATCTTTATGATATTCTTTATCAAAGATGATAATAGGAAATCCTTTAATTTTTTTAGTTTGCACTAATGTTATGGCTTCAAAAAACTCATCTAAGGTTCCAAATCCTCCGGGCATGATAACAAAGGCATAAGAATATTTCACGAGCAATACTTTTCTCACAAAAAAGAATTTCATATTAACCCATTTGTCGAGATAAGGATTTTGATATTGCTCGGCAGGCAACACAATATTGCAGCCTACACTTCTTCCACCTACATCTCTGGCACCACGATTTGCAGCTTCCATTATACCCGGGCCACCACCCGTCATTATTGTAAATCCAAGTTTTGCAATTTCAGCTGATATTGCCCTTGCCTGTTTATAATATTTATGATCTTCTTTAAACCTTGCCGAACCAAACATAGTTACACAGGGGCCTACGAAATGCAATGTCCTAAAACCCTTAATAAATTCAAAAAAAACACTTACCAGGTATTTAAAATCATACCAGCGGCTTTTCGGCCCTTCTAAAAATTTTATTTCATTTTTCGTTTTGTTTTCCATCAGCGGCTATAAATCAATAATCGAGCAAGGTTTTTAAAACCGCACTAACTTTTTCCGGATTAGGCAGCATGGCTTTTTCCAATTCTATATTCATTGGCACAGCAGGTAAATTTAAAGCGCCAACAACTTCAACGGGTGCATCTAAAAACTTAAAACATTCTTTTGCTATTCTTCCTGACAGTGCTTCGGCAAATGAATTGTTTTGTTGCTCCTCGGTTAATACCAAACACTTACCATGTTTCTTTACACTTGCAAAAATCAATTCTTCATCCAATGGAAACAATGTTCTTAGATCCACTACTTCAATTTTATCTTTAAAATTTTTTGCTGCCGCTTTAGCCCAATACACACCCATTCCATAAGTTATGATACAAGCCGTTTCGCCGTTTTTTATTTTATCATCAGCCGCATTCAAAACAATATTTGCTTTGCCTAATGGCAATATATAATCCTTTGCAGGTTCAATTGATTTCGCTTCTTCTGTACCGGGCACTTTACTCCAGTATAAACCTTTATGTTCCAACATTACTACGGGATTTGGATCAAGAAAGGCTGCTTTCATCAAACCTTTCATATCAGCCGCATTGGAGGGATAAACAATTTTTATTCCTTTGATAGAAAGCAATGTTGTTTCTACACAACCGCTATGATAAGGCCCGCCACCGCCATAAGCGCCAACAGGTACACGAATAACCGTTTGCACAGGAAATTTTCCGCAGCTCAAATAACAACTCTTTGAAATTTCTGTTACCAACTGATTTAAACCGGGATAAATATAATCGCCGAACTGAACTTCCACAATTGGTTTTAATCCTACCGCACACATCCCCACAGTAGAACCAATTATGTATGCTTCCTGTATGGCCGTATTAAATACCCGGTGATCACCAAATTGTTCCGCAAGTGTGGCCGCCTCTCTAAAAACCCCGCCCAGCCTGCGTCCTACATCCTGTCCATATAAAATGGCTTCAGGAAATTCCTCCATTATTTCTCTTATTGCAAAAAGTGCAGCGTCAACCATTACTATTTTCTCCATGCCTCCGACGGGCAGGCTCTCTCTTGCAGGTGAGCGTTCTCCCTTTTCTTCAATGATAGAAGTGGGAACAAAAACAGATTCTTTTACTTTTAAAGGATCCGGCTCGGCTGCATTTGTAGCTAATTGAAATTGCTTTTCTACTTCTTCTTCCGCCTCATCTTCAATTTGTTTTAATTCATCAGTTGAAACTCCGATGCCGATCAATTTATTCCTGAGCTTTGGATTGGGATCATCTATAAAATGCTTCTCGAGATCTTCTTTTGTTCTATAAAATTCTTTTCTCACACCGCTTGTATGATGCCCAAGGAGTGGCACTTTTGCATGAACTAAAAAAGGTTTACGATGGTCTCGTACTTCTTTAACAACATTTTGCATCACTTCATAACATTGTGTAAAATCGCTGCCATCAATGCTCAATCTTTGTAAACCTTTAAAACCTTTGGCAAATTGAGATGCATTCATTGTTCTTGCTTCCTCTGCAGTTACGCTAATGCCCCAATCATTATCCTGTACCAGGTAAATTATGGGCAACTGTTTTAAAACTGCAAATTGAAATGCCTCACTCACTTCTCCTTCAGTAACACTTGCATCACCAAGTGAACAGATTACTACCGGTGGTTCGCCATCATTGCCATTTCTATAAAGAGGAGATCTGGTGTTTTCTAAAAATTGTATTCCCTGTGCAACACCTGTTGTGGGAATTGCCTGCATACCTGTTGCACTGCTTTGATGAATGATAGTTGGTTTATCCTCACCCCGATAATTGGGATGGGAATAATATTCTCGGCCGCCGGTAAAAATATCATCCCCTTTGGCCAGCAATTGCAACATTAATTCATAAGGTGAAAATCCTAATCCTAACAACATGCTTTCATCACGGTAATACGGACTAACATAATCGCAAGGCAACAGGCTAAATGCCGTTGCTAACTGAATTGCTTCATGACCACGGGAAGTTGAATGCACATATTTACAGATCTGCCTGTTGGCTTCATAAGTGTCTGCCATAGCTTTTGCCCTAGACATTAAGCGATAGGCTTTTAAAAGAATTCCCGAACGAATCATGGAGGCGAAAATATGGAAAGAATTATTGCGAGACGGAATTCAACAACTATAGTAAGAAGAAAATTACTCAGATAAATAACTCCTTGCCAAACAAAATATTTTTTACGCCGATGATCTCATCAACATCATCCCAAAAAACATGGATCCCATTATTTTTAAAATTCTTACGTTGATGTGGCTTGGCTTTTTGAAGTTTTGTGCTCCACGAAAGAGGAATATAAACTATACGTTCATCATTTAACATAAAAGCTATTTCATCTTTTATAAATGCAATATCTTTTATTTTAGGGAGTTCTTTAAAAGGCAGCTCACTAACCCAGTTTGCGGTCTGTTTTTTATTTTTTATAACCTTTGCAGAATTCATTGAATGCTTTTATTAAAGTTTTATAATTTTCCAGTATTACTTTTTCTATTCTTCTTAAATCCCGCTCATTAAATCCTGCATTATCTGCCAATATTCCTTTGTTATTTTTTAACCAATACTTGCAGATTTTGCGGGCATCATCCCCTACATGTATGTGAGGCGGTTCGATGCAATCATAGCTTACAAAGTAAAACCTTAATTCAAATTTAAAAAAAATTGTCGGCATAGATTGCTAATTATTAAATAACTGCAGATAAAAGAATCTCCGAACGAATCATGGGGGCGAAAATATGGAAAGAAACTTTCTTTGCAGATAGCGATTTATCCTTAATTAAAATTTTCTCCGAATTTGCTGTTAAGCGGCAATAAAGTATTTAAATAGGGCATCTGTCATGGATATACTCAAGAATCTGGAGGGCTTATTAAAAAATCTTGAATTTAACTTACATACTTATTTTAAAACAGGGTAGCTATCCAGAGATTGATGTGGATATAATTGTAAAAGTCGGCAGCCCGGTATTACTATTAATTATTTTTCCTTCGCCCCTGCAAAAT
>JBBJOK010000029.1:0-3622 GCA_037721545.1 Chitinophagaceae bacterium | reverse complement strand
AAAAGTCGGCAGCCCGGTATTACTATTAATTATTTTTCCTTCGCCCCTGCAAAATTTTGTAGAATGAACGGCTACGAATTTCATCAAGCGTTAGTCCAGTTACCAATGCCTCATCTTCAGTAATAGCACCACAGTTCATTGCTTTGAGAAAAAAATTCAGCAGCCCTTGCCCTGTAGCCGCATCATCGAATATATCACCTGTTAATGTAGATATTGCGGCACGGTCAACAAAAGTTTTAAGCCGGAACACTGCATCATCGTAACTGCTTAAAAAGAAATTGTAAGTAGCGGCATAACGCATGGGGAGCTGTGCAGGGTTAAGGTCCCATCCCTGGTAAAAACCATTTGTTAAGGAGTGCATGGTATGTTTGTACCCGATTTGCCAAGCATTGTGTACGGATTCCCGGTTCTCTTTTTTTTGGTGTTTTGTAAGAGGCATATCGCGGTGTGGCGCCACAGGCATTACATTGGTTGCTCCATCGGAGAGAAAAATTCCTGTACCGCCGAGAGCAACCTTCGTCATGTGATGAGCAAAGTCGCAAACGGGGTGATCCATAGTTTGGTATTTTGCAGTGATGCCGCAGGATGCTGTATAATCGTACGTTCCGAAGTGTGCTGCAATTAACCTGCCTTCGCCTGCCCGTATTATTTTCATAAGCGGGTTGCGGCCTTCATTATCCATAATTATTTGAGTTGCTTCCACCATAGTTTCCATTTTAAGAGAACCGAATGGGAGAATATTTCTTTTTTCAATGATCTCAAATAATTTTACCATAGTTGTTACCTGTTCAGGTATTACAACCTTTGGCAGCATCACCACAAAATTATCCGGCAATTGCCCGTTGCTTTGTTGCAGCAATGTGGTAAGAAAAATATCGAGCGTTCTTACACCACGGAATTTATGGTCTTCGGTAAAAGGTTTTATACGAATGCCAATGTAGGGAGAAATGGTTTTATTTTGCATACCAATTGCCAGCTCCCTGGCTGCATGTACTGCTGTAGCATCTTCCTCATCATCAGGACGGTTACCAAATCCATCCTCAAAATCAATTCTGAAATCTTCAACAGGTTCTGTAATTAACTTCTGAATTATTTTATTGTAAACTGAATAGGCAAGCCATTCAGGTTCTGTTTTTCTTTCTTTCTCAGTTATGTTATCCAGCTTCTTTATAAGTTTTTTAATTTTCTTCTCTGAATGAGGAAAGTTTTCATACCCTTTGAACTTAAGCACTTTTGCCAGCACGGTAAAATCGGGAGCATACTTTTTCAAATTCTTTAAAGCGATATCTCCCATTTTTATGCAGGTGTCACTTTTGAATAAGTTAGCGCCCCCGTAAACAGTATGTACAGGCTGACGGTCGGGTTTATCACCAGGATAAATTTGCTGGAATTTTAGATTAGAAGATTTAAGCTCGTTCAGCAAAGAATCTTTCTCGTTTTCAAGAATTGATAATTTCATACAAAAAAAATTATTGTACCACAAAGATCAGGAACCACGATAGGTTGAATAGCCG
This sequence comes from Chitinophagaceae bacterium, assembly GCA_037721545.1. Taxonomy (GTDB): domain Bacteria; phylum Bacteroidota; class Bacteroidia; order Chitinophagales; family Chitinophagaceae; genus Ginsengibacter. The sequence goes on along the minus strand of JBBJOK010000029.1, from coordinate 2,108 downwards.
AATGGATTTAACAGCAAAGGAATATGATAATGATGATCTGATTCAATTTCAAAGATAATCTCCACGTAAGGATAAAAAGTTTTTTTATGGCATTTATCGAAGTAGTCCTTGGTTTCAAATCGCATTTTATAAATACCATAATGAAGCAGATCATCTTTGTTCAGCAAATCTGCTATTCTTCCATCAGGATTTGTTATCCCCCTGGCAAGTTCGGTCCACTCATCATTTTGGCCGCCATATAAAATAATAGTTACTCCCTCAGCAGGCTTTCCTATTGTTGTATCAAGAATATGTGTTGTAATACGGCTCATATTTCATATGTATTTGAACTTTCATTTATTCCAAATAATTTTTCTAACCTGAGTTTGGTTATTTTCAGCTGCTCTACTGCGGCTATTTTAATTTCTTCTTCTTTTGAATTATTAATGCGTAAATGTAAATCTGTCAACATTTCTTCTGCTGATTTTCCTGTAGCACAAACAATAAAAATAAATCCAAACTTATTTTCATACTCCTCATTCGCTTTTGCCAGTTGATGCAATGTTTTTTCATTTGAGCTAGTTACACTTGACTGTTCAACTTCAGCCCATGCGGCAGTGTCTGCAAATTTTTCTCTTAAAGAATTTATATCACCAATTTTGGGATGATGCTCAAATGCGATCATCTGGTCTTTTTCTGAACATTCATCCCACTTTTCTTCAGCTGCTTCTAACAACTCAACCAGGTCTTCTACCGGAAATATTGTAAGCATTTTACCAACCCATGCAGATGAGCCACAACATTGTGTCAGCAATTCTTTTTTCTTTCCTTCAGGCAAATGATCGAATTCGGCTATGGTCATTTTACAGTTTGTAGTTTTAAGTGGTAGTTTGTAGTTTGTAGTTACCTACCCTATTATTCCTTATACCTTATACTTTATACCTTACGTCTTATTGCTTATTTTCTAATTCTTCCCCATAACCTCATCCTGCTTATTCCCCCATCTGGGAAAATGGATAAGCGTACATGGGTGTATGCATCTTTATTTGCTATTTCATTATCAAAATAATGTTCATTATCGGCGCTTAATTTTGTTTGAGAAAGTATAGTTGTCCACTTTATTTCTGATGAGTGAAATTTATTTTCATCCTTAAGAGAAATGTTACAACCTTCCAATACACAACTATCAGGATAATTCCCTTTAAAATGACAGGTATCAATTAATATCTTTTCAATTATTCCTTTGTGAGCCAGCCTTACGATTACCCAGTCTTGATTATTTGGCGTGCGATTGCGCTTTGTTTCCCAGCCATCACCCATGTTTACTCCGCTGCCCGGCATAATAAGATTATTCATATGCGAGAAAAACATATCATTACATAAAATAGCTTTACCGCCATTAACAGCTGCAGCCAGATCAACTATTTCTTCTTCGTTTATTAAATTCCAATCTTTAAAAACCTCTCCATATACTTTTATTCTTGCCACACCCCCATCAGGATAAATGTTTAATCTTAAATGAGTATTTATACTTCTGTCTTTAATTTCATAAAAATTCTGTGATCCTGCTTTCAATGGTGACTTAGGAAGAATTTCTTTCCACCCGATAGTTATAGGGTGTGTTTTTTTGTCATCAGTATCTGAACCTGGTTCAATATAACAAGTATCTATGGAAGCAAACGGCGGATGATTGCCAAGAAAATGATTTGTATCAATATCAACGCCATGAATTTTTCCTGCTGTTGCCAGTTCTATTATACACCAGTCATGCCCGGGAGTTCGCTTTCGCCTTGATTCCCATCCATCCATCCATTTGCCCCTCTCAGTATATTTTTCAGGAATAAAAATTCCTCTTCCGGGTTTGAGAAGGTTTTCTTTCTCAGCAAAAAAATCATCGCTACAGGTAAGTGCTTTGCCACCTAAACGTTCTGCGGCAAGGTCAATAAGTTTTGTAAATACAGGTTGTCCAGTGTCCATTCTATCGTAATATTATTTTGCCTTTATTCAAATGTAAAAATTTTCCGTTATCAAAAACTTTTTCTCCTGATAAATAAGTCTGTTCAACCACGCCAACCAGTTCTTCATTTAAATAGGGAGTAATTTTATGCTTATGCTGAATGATATCTTCG
>JBBJOK010000262.1:0-4511 GCA_037721545.1 Chitinophagaceae bacterium | reverse complement strand
TGTAAATTCCGATAAGGTTTTGCCAGTGCTCAGTAATCAGAAGTATAATGAATACTTAAAAGAAATCGGTAATGTATGTGAGATTAATAAAAATCTAACTACGCATACAGCCCGTCACACTTTTGCCACAACGGTCACCTTAGGCAATGGCGTTCCAATCGAATCTGTTAGTAAAATGCTCGGGCATAAAAATCTTAGAACTACTCAGCACTATGCAAAAGTTCTTGACAAGAAAATAAGCGACGATATGAATGTGCTTAAAACTAAAATGCAGCTCGGAATCAAAAATAAATTAAAAGGTGATCTAATTAATCCAATTTATGAAACTGAGGTATCGATTTGACCAGGGAATTCGGAAAAGGTTTTTCATATCGCAACCTTAATTATGGGAAATTCTACCTCAAACAGCAGTCGAATTTCGCAAACACTGTTTGCGTTTTTTAAAGTTTCCACCTAAGCTGGTCCACTATAATATGAATGTCCTTAAAATTAAATGCAAAGGGAATCAGAATCAATTTAAAGCAATCTAAAAATTAAATCCAGATCAAAATCAAATAACACTTTCCAACCAATGGTTGGAAAGTAAAAAAGTAGAGCCCTTTTAAATAAAAAATTCCTCAATCATTGATTGAGGAATGTAATGCTGTAGAGCCTCCGTGATCTGGAATCATAAAGGATATTGTAATAATTAGCATTCGCCAGAAATATAGCATTTGATTACAATTTATCAATATGTCCTTTGATAATATCAAGTAGTTCATCAAACTTACGCTGTCCTTTATAGTATAATCCCTTTGTCTCCCTGTAACGCTTTCTAAATGTTTCTCGCATCGTTGCATCGGACAGTAAAAAAGCTTCGTTTTTGGTTATAGGAATTTCATATTCCTTTTTTGGAAACCTTATTTTCTTATGTGCATGGTATTCATATGTACCAATGAATTTTTGCACTTCTTCATTTTCTAACAGACAGGCTATATCATAGTACTGCCGCATATAATTTGGGCGTGTCATACCATCTTCTTTTTCCTGCCTAAATTTTGTTGCGATGGTCTGAAGTTTTTCTACAAAAGTGTATCCCTTATGATAACAAGGAATATCAACTGCTCTGTTATCATTGATGCTTACTGTTGCAGTCATTACTGCCTTATCGAATGCCCAGGAGCTGATAGTAACCTTATTATTTGGTGTTACCGTATCAAATCCTGCTTCTAACAATATACCTTCTTTTACGCCTGCAACAGCTTCAGTTTTGCTTTCATAGAAAAGCCTTATACCTCCACTGTTGTAAGTTTCCGTATTGTCAAATGACGTATCTCGTTCCACAGAAACAATCCCGTCAATTTTTATTTCCTTTGTTAGCCAGTCATAAAATTTCTTCCTCGATTCAATATGAGCTGCTTTGTTTTTTTTAGGGTTTTCTTCGACCTGTAATTCAGGTGGAGGTGTGATGTGTATATCGATGTCTTCAGAAAAACGATCAATGATTTTATATCCTTTTGATAACGATGTTCCCCCTTTCAATTCAAAACCAAATCCTTGTTTTTTGAGACCATAAAGTATGTGCATGATCCAATAGTCCTTTTCTATCAAAAAAGGTTCTATGATCATCTCTCCTCCAACAACTTCTAATAAAGTTTTAAAATCTTTACGATCATGAAGGTATCCCGTTGCCATTTTAAGATTGCATTAATGGAGCAAATAATTTTTTTGTTTTCATTTTCCCATATTGTGCAACAGAGTGTGCCAACTTTTTTTTGTCCATCATAGTCACTTTAGTAGCTACTTTTTTTACAACCTCGTCAGAATCTTCAGCCAATATTTCAAGGTTATTTACTAAGTCTACTAATAAAAATTCTTCGGTTATCTTTTTGGGGAAATGAGGCTTTATCCGAAATTGAAACGTTCTGTTTCCTAATTTAAAATCACCATGTCGCTTATGATTATATACAGTTCTTGAATTGTAAAGCTGCGTGGTTCCAACTCCAAGACTATTGTATACATTCGGAGAGGTCAATAAAAATCTGTCATCTTTCAGGAAGCTGCTTACTAAGGTTTTTTCATCAGGTGGCGTTTTGCCAAAAACACTTTCTTTAGGGTAATAGTATACTCCCTGCGAGAGTTTGTGAAGCGTTCCATCTTTCTTCAGTGCCTCCAGATGTCTATCAACCGACTTTGACCAATTGGTTAAATCAGTCCTGCGATAAACCTGACCGGGTTTCAGATGTTTCTTTAGTTGATCTAACTGAGCCATGATTATTGTTATTATTACAAATATAATAAAATATAAATAAATATGAATAAATATTTATTTAAAATTCATGCAAATATATTTTATAACTCATTGTTAATCAAAGTATAGAAGAAACAATCCACTTGTAATATATTTATAAAGACATGATATACTGAAATATCATTACGATGCTTGGTAAATACAGCCTTAACGGAATCATTCGTAAAAGATTCGCTTAATTCGGTTATACTATCCAACAAAGGGAAACTAGGCGGATATTGAATATTAGGAAGAATATTTTTTTTATAATCATTCCAATGGGTGCCATAATCTGCCCCATTATAATATACCAATATAAAAAAAAGTTTTCTGCGGTGATCATAATTGAATGTTTTTATTGAATGACTTGTAACAGTACTGGTATTTTTACCCTGAAGGAGTAAGGCCTCGCACGTCGCTATTCTTTCATTACGTTATGTCAGCGGGCTGATAACGCCACTTCAACTGCAACTATCTATCACCTGTATTTTCATCTCGAGGAATAAAGCCAAGCAATAAAATGTATCTTCAACATTAAAACAAAACCAAGCTACAGTACCGGGCAGAAAGTTATAAATACCCCAGCTGGAGCAATACTCAAATGTTGTAAGCAATCTTAAATGAAACAGTGTTCTTTATTAGTATCGTTTTTTATATGTGTGACTTTTTTGACAATGGGTTTTCAATGTGAGAAGCTCTACACTGTTCCAGTTCCAACATATGAATTTACTGAAAAGCTAAGCCTAACACCGTATAAAAAAATTTATGCAATCAATGACACCATTTGGGTGCAATTTCAGACCACAAATAAAACTTTGTTTGATAAGTTGAGTGGGAATCGAGTTGCAACGGACACTAGTTTTTTACAAGTTGGCTTTAGTTTAAACAGACTTTTTCCACTTGGAAACACTGTTGAATTATTTAGCGACGTTAAGGTGGAAAATGGCTTGAACATATTGTTTAAACCATTGTCACAGTCAAATAACGATTTAACTTTCAAAACAGCTTGCAGCGATAACCGATACTTTTTCAGAATTGGTATCATACCAAAGAAGATTGGTGTATATATTGTTGCGGCTCGTAGTGATGTCTCACCCTGTCCTTCCCAAATCAACCAACCCTATTCGACTTTCAAATTTACTTTTGATTTAGCCGACTGTAACAAAGATATTTTCCTTTCTATACCACCAGAATCAAGAGGCGGCCAACTTGGCTATACTGACGTGAGCATTGACAAAAAGGAGTTATTTGCGTTTAGAGTGGAATAAGACTGCTTACAGAAAGTTTTGCTAAAATCGGGGCAGAAGAATATATCATCATCTACATATCGCTATCAGCTTCAGTCCGGGCTGAACGACTAAATCTTAGCAAAATAATATAACTGATAAGAGATAAACTAAATTGAAGTTTAATCATCTAAAAAGCACTTCCGGTAACTATTGTCTTTATCGGAATTCGCTTTTTACAAACATCTTAGCGCCTCATACAAAACTGTTTTTTTGTTGTATTTTTCGTTATGTATGTAAAATATTTATTCGGTATTGTTTTTATTACTGTTATAGGTTGTAACTCAAAAGACAAGACCTTTAATGTAAACCCACTTCCTGATAAAATTTATCATTATTCGATTACTAGAAGTTTAAGCAATGAGTGGACATATGAAAATGCTTTTCATAAAATAGAAGATACAATTAAATTGAATATTGGACTTCAGAGTATAAAGAATGAAGGAGACATCATTAACTTTAAATTAATTTTTAATAGTGTAAAATTATTGTTGCATCCAGTAAAAGCCACTTTTATTACTCCAACTAATAATTCAAAAATAATTTCATACAGGTCCCCTATAGATTTGGATTCATTATGTAATTATTTGAAGGGATTATCAGTATTCGTTGCTATAACTACAGATGGAAATGTTTTAGAAGTAAACGGAATCGATGATATTATGAATAAAATTTCCAACGTTACTAAAGGAGATTCCTATATTATCAAAAGGATGTTATCAGATTATGTTTCTGTTGAGGCAATAAAAGATTTATTAAATAGAATACTTTCAATACCACAAGATAAAAAAGTAACAGTTTTGGATAGTTGGGTCAAGAATATAATTCTTATAACAAAAGCACCAGTAAAATTGAGCAATATTTATACATTATCAGAAAGAATTGCTGACAGTGCTTTTATAAATATTCAATCAATTGCATCAACGTCAACAGATAAAGGTGGAAATATTTATTTG
>JBBJOK010000261.1:0-4546 GCA_037721545.1 Chitinophagaceae bacterium | reverse complement strand
AAGAAGGATATGTTTTGCAACCCGGTCAACTATATTTGGGTGTAACCGAAGAGTATACAGAAACACATGTACACGTACCTTTTCTTGAAGGTAAATCATCTACCGGCCGTTTGGGAATTGATATTCACGCAACAGCAGGTAAAGGTGATGTTGGCTTTTGCGGAAACTGGACGCTGGAAATTTCCTGCAAAATTCCTGTAAGGGTATATAAAGGAATGCCCATCGGCCAACTGATCTATTTTCCGGTTGATGGAGAAGTGGAAGTAAAATATAACGCTAAGAAAGATGCAAAATATAGCGGACAACCCGACCGCCCCGTTGAGAGCATGATGTGGAAGAATAAGTTTTGAGTTACCAGATACCGGTAACTTCCTAAACGGTAACCACTCTATATTTTTCCATACTTTTTATAAAATGCAATTAAATCTGCAATAACTTCATCATAGCTTGTCATTCCTTTCGGTTGCTGATTTGCTTTTAAAAAATTTCCGTACCCCCATCGTATAACAGGCTCTAATGGATTTTTATACCGCCGTAAAAATTCTCTCCATTCTTTTATATCAGCTTTTACCTGAGGTAATAATTGATTGCTAAATGCTTTTGCAGAAACAGAATCTGCATAAAATAAGTGCCTGTTGGCATATAGGAAAAGATCCAGGTAAGTAGAATAATGAAACAGTGTATCCGTAGATGATGTTGCGGCAAGATATCCTACAAAATTTGCTTCCTCCTCCTTTGCATAACCAAGCTGGTGAGCAATTTCATGTGATGTTGTAAAAGGCAATATGAATTTGGGCACCCTCGTATTCAATTGTGCTTCGCCAGAAAAAGGATTGTAATAACCTGTAAACCCTAAGTAATTACCTAATAATCCAAACATTGATGGCTTTACTGCGCTATGCTTATAAGATAAAAAAGGGTACAAATTTTCTGCCTGACGGTAACATGCAGCAGCACGTTTAAATAATTCCTTATCGGAAGGATAAGGTGTCATTTGTTTGTCTAATGCTAATTTACTCTCATTCACTTTTATTATTAATAGCCTTTCAATATTTTTAAGGTCCGCAGTATCTATTTTAGATAACTGTAAATTCAATTTCGCTGCAATATTTTTTCTGTTGTAATTTATTCCCCAAAAAATATTGAAAATGATGTATACCAACATCCCAATACTTACCAGTTTATAACCCGCATTTGTAAACCATGACCTGTTAAGTTTCCTTTTAATTAGCTTACCGGAAAAGCGCCACACCTTCCATATAAACCAGCAGATAACCAGCAAATACAGCAGATCGCCTAAACTAAACGGTATCCATCCTAATATTACCCTTAAAAAAGAAGAAAATAAAGCATACATCCTGGTTGAGTAAAACGATTCAACCCATTGAGAATTAGCGGAAAATATCTTTATTAATGCAATTATGAAAATCAAACTCAACATCCAAATCCATTTTCGCCTTGACGCTTGATTGCTTATCTTCATAAAGAAGTAAAGATACTGGCTGGTAGTCAACTTCAATTTCACCCTAATATTTCGCTATAAATACCTACCTTTGCCCCCCTTAAAATGGTGTTATGGGAAACCGGCGTGAATTTGATATTGCGTTTGTAGGATTAAAGCCCGGCTTGCATGAGTACGATTATGAGGTGGATAGTAAGTTCTTTCTGGATTATAAGCAAACAGATTTTTCCAATTGTCAGGCAAAAATCAAATTAACACTTGAGAGAAATACTTCTTTCCTGATGTTGAAATTTGAGGTGGGAGGAAATATGGAGGTTGTATGTGACAGATGCGGAAATAACCTTGGTATGGAATTATGGGATGAGTTTAACCTGATAGTAAAGCTGGTTGAAAATCCTGATGAGATGAATGTAACAGAAGACGATCCGGATATTCATTATATATCCAGAACAGAAAGCCATCTTCATGTTGCTGATTGGATTTATGAATTTGTTACATTGAGCATTCCGATGCAGCGGAGTTGTAAAGAAGAGGCAATAGGTGGCCCACAATGCAATAAAGAAGTTTTAGAAATGCTTAAAAAAATGGAAGAAGTGAACAAAGGGAATAACCCTCTATCACAAGGACTTGAAAAATTTAGAAAAAACATAAATTAATTATATTAAAATTTAGGTTATGCCAAATCCCAAACGCAGACATAGTCAGCAAAGAAGTGCAAAGAGAAGAACACATTACAAAGCAGATGCTCCTACACTAAGCATTGACCCAACAACTAATGAAACCCATGTACGCCACCGTGCACATGTAAGTGAGGGAAAACTTTATTATAGAGGAAAAGTTGTGGCCGAAAAAGCGCCATTAAAAGCAGGTAATTAGTTTGTAGTTGATAGTTTCTAGTTAACTGTCTTCAGAACTTCAACTACTAAATGATAAAATTTTTAATTCCAAAACTTGAGATTGATTAACTTCATCTTATGTTTTGGAATTTTTTTATGTTGCACTTAAGGCTGACTAATCAACAACTACAAACTACAAACCACCAACTACAAACTTTTTAAATGAAGATCGCACTGGATATGATGGGAGGCGACTTTGCACCTTTAGAGGCAGTTAAGGGTATAGAAGATTACATTCAGAATAAAAACGCTGATACAAGTTTAATACTTATTGGGGATGAAAATGCCATAAAAGAACTTCTTAAAAAGCATAACATTCCTAATGACAGCTTTCAAATAATACATGCATCGCAGATTATTGAGATGCATGAACATCCCACCAAAGCTTTAAAAGAAAAAAAACAATCTTCCATCGCAATTGGTTTTCATTTATTGGCGACTGATAAAGCGGATGCTTTCATAAGTGCAGGAAATACAGGAGCAATGATGGTGGGTGCATTGTATAGTATTAAAGCAATTGAAGGTGTGCTGCGGCCAACCATTGGTGCTTATTTACCCAGAGAAGATGGAAAACTTGGTCTACTGGTTGATGTAGGTTTAAATGCAGATTGTAAGCCAGAGAATTTATCACAATTTGCACTACTGGGATCGTTATTTGCAAAGCATATTTTAAATTTTGAAAACCCAAGGGTCGCACTAATAAATTTGGGTGAGGAAGAAGGAAAAGGTAATATTTTAGCCCAGGCTGCTTATCCCCTTTTGCAAGAAAATAAACTAATAAATTTTATAGGAAATATTGAAGGCCGGCACCTGTTAAGCGGCAAGGCAGAGGTAATGGTTTGTGAAGGTTTTACGGGCAATGTTCTTTTAAAATTCGCAGAATCAATTTATAATCTTGTAAAAAGCAGGAATATAAACGATGAATATTTTAACCGGTTTAATTTTGAAATATATGGCGGAGTACCTGTATTGGGTGTAAATAAACCGGTTATTATCGGTCATGGAATATCCCATGCCATTGCATTTAAAAATATGATTTTAATGGCTGAAAAAATGTTAGAAAAAGATCTTAGCAGCATAATAAGAAACAGTTTAAAAGGCGAAGCCTAAAATATGGTTACTTTAATTGAAAATTTAAATAAGCACTAGACAATCTTTCCGTCTTTCATATGCAGGATCCGATCACTCATTTGGGCGAGTTCTTCGTTGTGTGTTACAATCAAAAATGTTTGTTGTAAACGATTTCTAAGATCAATAAATAAATTGTGAAGTTCTTTTGCATTCGCACTATCTAAGTTCCCTGTAGGCTCATCTGCCATCACTATTGATGGATTATTGATAAGTGCTCTTGCAACTGCTACACGCTGTTGTTCTCCGCCGGATAATTCGTTAGGCTTATGTTCACCCCTGTTTTGTAATCCCAAAATATGCAATAAAGATTCTGCTTTCTCCATCACTTCTTTCCTCTTTCTGCCGGCTATCCAACCCGGGATGCAAACATTTTCCAACGCCGTAAACTCAGGCAGTAAATGATGAAACTGAAAAACAAAACCAATGTGTGTATTTCTAAACGCAGCCAGTTTTTTTCCCTTCAGTTTATCAATTTTCTCATTTTCTAATAAAATTTCACCTTTATCAGCCGTATCCAACGTGCCAAGTATGTGCAGTAGCGTGCTCTTTCCTGCCCCGGATGAGCCTGCAATACTTACAATTTCGCCTTTTAAGATTTCTATGTCAACACCTTTTAATACAGGTAATGCGCCATAATTTTTATAAATATTTCTTGCGATCAACATGGTTTAAATATAAAAATTATTAAACATATACATACACAATATATTAATCAGGCATATTTTATGGCATAAAAATCACAACAAAATTACTGTTAGTTACATAGGGTAATGTTAGGTGTTAAAAAACAATATTTGGTTATATCATTTTTACTTTTACATTTGCGGAAATTCAGGAGGTTTAATCCCCTTGATTTTTAAATATAAAAAGGAGAAATTTATATGTTCTGGACCTTAGAATTAGCCTCACACCTGGAAGATGCGCCTTGGCCCGCTACCAAAGATGAACTGATCGATTATTCAATACGTAGCGGCGCCCCTATCGAAGTGGTGGAAAACCTGCAGGAGTTGGAAGACGAAGGCGGTGAATTGTATGAAGGGCTTGAAGACATTTGGCC
>JBBJOK010000260.1:0-4560 GCA_037721545.1 Chitinophagaceae bacterium | reverse complement strand
CCAATTTCTTTTATCGTGTATTTATGCGACATTAATAATGCTTTTGCCTTCTGCATCCTGCACTTTTGAAAATATTCATACACATTAATACCGTAAAGCTTTTTAAACTTATTTTTTAAGGTGGTAGTGCTCATCGCTGCTACTCTTGAAAGAAATGAAATTGGTGGAGGTGGTGTGGAGAAATCTTTCACCAAATATGATTCAACTTCCATCAGTCGTTTAACTTCATGATGGGGAAGTAGATTTTCGACCCATGCATTAGCCATGTGAAACTTCGCATATAAATTATTAAGAAACTTCTCAACCATTAGCATTATACGATTCTCGATAATTGATTTTTTCATAGCTGAATCAGTAACTTCCATCACTTCATTGAACCAGGCACGGTATTCAATATCGAATGGAGCAAAATTATAACTGTCAGTTTTTAGGCTCAAATATTTCTGAAGAATATCATCAAGACTATTAATATCTAAATATTGTGAAAGCCATTGACGCGTGATTAGAACATTTATGCTTCTTGTTACTGTTCCTTTAGTAGCTGATGTTGCAAAATCAAATAAAGAACTGGTAAGCAATACAGAAGCCCTGTCCTGCTTTGTTTCCCAGATATAATCCTTATCAATTTTAACCATAAGTGTATCAGAGATAGAAACTTCATCAAAGCGCAGTATATAAAATTCGTTATCAGAACTATTTCGTTGTAGGTATAAATCTGTATGTAAAGTATAATTTGACACAAGACATTCTAAACCATTTGAAAGCTTAATATTTTTAAAAAACCCTTCACCAAGGTTTGAAGGCAACACCAAGATGTCCTTTTTTACTTTCACTTTCATAGTGTCAGCAAAAGCAAGCAGTATTTTGTTGTAATCAGTATGGTTATAATCAATCCTAAACATTATAATAGCAAAGTTTATAAAGTGATTAATAAATTGGCGAGGGCAAATTTAAAGAATTATTCCATTAAAGACTTCGGATCTACGTTAAAATGCTTTTTAAAAGCTAAAATAAAGTTAGATAGATTGGTATAGCCCACTTTTTCACCTACCTCCTTAACGGAGAAGTTTTGGGTTGATATTATTTCATGTGCTTTTTGCATTCTTTGTTTTTGGTAGTAACAATAAATGCTAATCCCATATACCTGCTTAAAAGCTTGCGTGAGCCTTACCTTATTAATTGAGTATTTTTTCGAAAAAAATTCTACACTAGGAGGAGTTGCCGTAAATGTATTCAATTTTACTTCTACCTTTTTTAATATTTCAACATCTTCTTTAGTTAATTTATATTTCCCCTTAGGACTTAGCATTTCGGCATGCATTTTTGTAAAATACTGTTCTACCAATAATAATATCCTGTTATTGTTGTAAATATTTTGTAAAGGATCATTATTATTTACCAACCAAAGCTCTTTTATAATTTTCCGATATTCTTCATTTAATTTTTCTTTATCAGCAGACTCTGATTTAACCGGTATATATTTTTCAAATTCCGACATTTTTTCCCGCAAGCCAATATAATTTGAAAGCCATTCTTTGCTAAATAATATTTTTACATACTGAACCACAGAATTTTTTTTTACCGTTTCCCAATGTTTAAAAGAAGCACCTGTTAACCTCACAAATGAATTAAGCGCATTTTCATTTGAATAAGTACTTTCACCTGACACTTCCAGTTCGTCAAAATTTAAAACATAGTCTCCAGGGGATGTGTTTCCACTTTTAATAATTACATCCTGATAAAAATTAATTTTCATCATTAAAGTTTGTAGACCATTAGGTAGTTGAATCACTTTTACTATGCCCTCTCCAATTTGAGGGGGAATAATTAAAGAATTATTCTCGAGAATAACTTTTAACTGGCGGGCTGTATTCTGTAATAGTTTTTGATAATTATTTATTGCTAAATTAAATACGATCACAAGCAATCACATTAATGGGATTATAGATATTTCAATGGATTTCGCTTAAGACTTTGGATGTAGTTTTTAATATTGATCCAAAAAGCGACGAATAAATAAAATATTACGGGTGAGCCCAACGTTAAAAAAGAAATGTAAATAAAATATCTTCTTATAACTGCCGTAGCAATTCCCATTTTTTCACCTATTGCTGTGCATACCCCAAATACATGCCATTCAATAAAATGCTTTATTTTATTCATTACACAAACTTAAATTTTTTATTTTTTGTATCAAAGCCTTATTCTGGCTTAAGATCATATCGTGTGTTTTTTGTAAATTTGCCATTTTTAAGATTACGCTCAATAAACGAAGGTTTGAATACCCTTTCATCTCTATCATTTAAAAATTTTTAGCATGGCATTCGATGTAGAAATGATTAAGAATATGTATGCCAATTTTGGTGCAAAAATTTTGTCAGCAAGAAAGGCTGTTAAAAGACCTTTAACCCTTACTGAAAAGATTTTATATGCCCATTTATGGCAAGGGGACGTTACTGTTGCGCATGAAAGAGGAAAAAGCTATGTAGATTTTGCTCCCGACAGAGTTACTATGCAGGATGCCACAGCGCAAATGGCTTTGTTACAATTTATGCAGGCAGGTAGAACAAAAGTTGCAGTACCCTCCACAGTCCATTGTGATCATTTAATATTAGCAAAAGATAACAGTAAAGTTGATCTTGAAAGAGCAGTTCATGAAAGCAGTGAGGTATATGATTTTTTAGCTTCTGTTTGTAATAAATACGGACTTGGATTTTGGAAGCCTGGCGCAGGAATTATACACCAGGTAATGTTAGAGAATTATGCCTTTCCCGGAGGATTAATGATTGGTACAGATAGCCATACTGTAAATGCGGGTGGGTTGGGGATGATAGCAATAGGAGTTGGCGGCGCCGATGCATGTGATGTTATGGCCGGTTTACCGTGGGAATTAAAATTTCCAAAATTGATAGGAATTAAACTAACCGGTAAACTTAGTGGCTGGGTGTCAGCTAAGGATGTTATTTTAAAAGTAGCCGGTATTCTTACAGTAAAAGGTGGTACAGGGGCTGTGGTAGAATATTTTGGCGAGGGAGCAGAATCAATTAGCTGTACAGGTAAAGGAACTATTTGTAATATGGGAGCCGAAGTAGGTGCTACTACCTCCACTTTCGGTTATGATGAAAGCATGGATCGCTATTTAAGGGCTACAGGGCGAAGTGAGATTGCGTCTGCAGCTAATGCAATTAAGGAACATCTTAATGGAGATCCCGAAGTTTATGAAACTCCTGAAAACTTTTTTGACCAGGTAATAGAAATTAATTTAACTGAATTAGAACCCCATCTTAACGGACCTTTCACTCCTGATCTTGCTACACCAATTTCCAAAATGAAAGAGGTGGCAGCAACATATGGCTGGCCAACTAAAATTGATGAAGGATTGATTGGCAGTTGTACAAATTCATCTTATGAAGATATTAGCAGGTCTGTAAGTTTGGCAAAGCAAGCTATTGCCAAGGGATTAAAAACTAAAGCTGATTTTTCAATTAACCCGGGCTCTGAACAAATAAGGTATACCATAGAAAGGGATGGATTTTTAGATACTTTTGAAACATTTGGTGCAACCGTTTTTGCCAACGCCTGTGGCCCCTGTATTGGGATGTGGGAAAGGCTTGGGGCTGAAAAGCAGGAAAGAAATACCATCATACATTCTTACAACCGCAACTTTGCTAAAAGAAACGATGGCAACCCAAATACACATGCATTTGTAGGTTCTCCGGAATTAGTTACTGCCCTTTCTATAGCAGGGGACTTAAATTTTAATCCGCTTACAGATACTTTAACCAATGATAAAGGAGAACAGGTAATGCTTGATCCACCAACAGGTGATGAACTGCCAACAAATGGTTTTGCAGTTGAGGATGCAGGATTCCAGTCTCCTGCTGCTGATGGAAGTGATGTTGAAGTAATTGTTGATCCCCAAAGCAAACGCTTACAAATTTTAGATCCATTTCCTGCATGGGAAGGAACTGATTTAAAAGACTTGAGATTATTGATAAAAGCAAAGGGAAAATGTACTACAGATCATATTTCTATGGCAGGGCCATGGTTAAAATTCAGAGGGCATTTAGATAATATCAGCAATAATTTATTGATTGGTGCCTTAAATTATTTTAATGAAAAAACAAATCTTGTAAAAAATCAAATTACGGGAGAATATGGAGCGCTGCCTGATACTCAAAGGGCATATAAAGCTGCAGGAATAGGTTCTATAATTGTTGGTGATGAAAATTATGGAGAAGGATCTTCAAGAGAACATGCAGCGATGGAGCCAAGGCATTTAGGTGTAAGAGCTGTATTGGTAAAGTCTTTTGCAAGAATTCATGAAACAAATTTGAAGAAACAGGGCATGCTGGGGATAACTTTTGCTAATAAAGAGGATTATGATAAAATCTTGGAAGATGATCTTATCGACATAGACGGCCTATCATCCTTTAATGTAAATAAACCGCTAATTGTTCATTTATCTCATAAAGATGGAAGCCAGGAAACTTTTCTGGTAAATCATACCTACAATGAACAACAAATAGAATGGTTTAAAGCAGGGGGAGCATTAAATAT